>JAQTYP010000288.1 GCA_028688235.1 Methylomonas sp. | reverse complement strand
CTTATACCGCCCCGAGCATCGCCGCTTTTGTCGATAACAGCCCGGCAGGGAAGCCGCGCGTTTTCCGAGGGACTGGGAAGCCCCTTCGGAAAACCCTCGATAAAAGCGACAAATTTGCCAGGAGCAAATTTGAAGAGCCGATAGGCTGGCCCGCAGGGCGAAAACCATGGATGGTTTTCGTAAAAGCGCAGGAATCAGGTGGTATTGGGGCGGCCTTTTCTTTGGTTTCTTTCTTTTCGACTGCAAGATGCAGGAGGTAATGAAATCAGCCTTCATATGCTGATAACTCATTATTCTACAAGATATAAATTGGTTGGTTCTTCCGTGTTTCGCGGGGGCGCCCCTGATAATGGAAGTGTATGATTGACTTTAAATGTTAGAGTTATAAAAAATTCGTTGATTACCAAAGGTTAATATTTTCTAATTATGTTAGAACCCTATAATGTGCGAGCTTAAAAAGCCGGAAGACCCAGGTATCTAATTTCCCAGCACACGGATTTTCCAAAATTCTCTCCCAATACACAAATATTCGAAATATGGTGATCTCCAAATCAAGATACCTAAACGTGTTATTGATCGGCCCCATGCTTTCTTCCGTTTCCGCATTGGGCGAACCTAAAGCGTTCGACTGCATGATTGAAGCGAATCAGCTTATCGAGATTCGAAGTCCGGTTGCCGGCTTGCTCGAATCAGTTCCCGTGCCGCGCGGAGCCACGGTTAAAAAAGGTGAAGTGATAGTGAGCCTCGAGGCTTCGGTTGAAAAGTCTGCCAGCGAGCTAGCGCGATATAAAGCCAATATGACTGGCAGTATCGAATTGTGGAGGGCTAAAGCCGAATTATCCGGTAAAAAATACGATCGCCGCCAAAGCCTGGCAGAGGAGCAGGCGATTTCCGTTCAAGAAAAGGAAGATGCCGATGTCGAAAAACGAACCTCGGAAGCCGAACTAAAACAAGCCAAGGAAAACAAAGAATTAGCACGTCTGGAATGGGCGCAAGCCGTCGACCAACTCAACCGGCGCACTCTACGCAGCCCGTTCGATGGCCTTGTGGTAGATCAATACATCTTTCCAGGCGAAGTGGTCGATGCTTCGACACAGCGCCCGATTTTAAAATTAGCCCAAGCCGATCCCTTACGCGTCGAAGTGATTCTGCCGGTATCTTTGTACGGCTCAATCAAATTGGGCGATATTGCCGAGATTCAGCCGGAGCAACCCATAGGCGGCAGCTACAAAATTCCCGTTACATTGGTGGATAAAATTGTCGACTCGGCAAGCGGCACCTTCGGAGTGAGGCTAACATTGGCAAACAACCAACTTGCCATTCCACCGGGCATAAAATGTTCGGCAAATTTTAATTCGGCTAAGCATTAGTTTCCCACCCATTATCGATGCAAATTGACCATGCTGTTAGCTAGACTGGGCTCAAGCTTGATCCTTATATTACACGCCCTAGTGATCAGCGAAATTTGTCAGGCCGAAAATCTCGATCAGCTGCTGTCTGCCGCACGCGAGCACGACAATCAATATCGAGCAACTAAATACCAATACCAGGCATCGTTAGCGCGGGTTGACCAGGCAAAAGCAGCTTTTTTTCCAATTTTTAGCCTAAATGCCAATAGCAATCTGAATAGTCAGGACATCGAGTATGTAGGTTATGATGCTCCCGAGAGAAGCCAGCAATTCGATACCTATGGCTATAGTCTACAGCTCAACCAACCGATCTTTCGCTTTCAAAATCTGGTACTGTTCGATCAAGCCGAAGCTCAAGTAGCTCAGGCCCAAGCACAAATGGAACAAGCCGAGCTGGATCTAGTCACCCGCCTCGCACAAGCATTTTACGAAGCGTTGCAAGCCAAAGCGGCAGTATCGACCGCGAAGGATGATTATGAATTAGCCCAAACACAAAGCAAGGAAGCCGGCATCAAATATCAACATGAATCGGCAGCGCTGAACGAAAAACTCGAAGCCGATTCCCGCATACAAATGACTATTGCCCAAGAACTGGAAGCCTCGGCCGAACTGGACAATAAACTATTTACACTGCATCAAATCACCGGCTTAAATCTAAGCGCGGAAAACTTTAGCGATGAAGGCATAGCGTTACCTTACGATTTAAAGCCCCTGAGTTTTTGGCTGCAACTCGCGGAAACGCAAAGCCCGAATGTGTTGTTTCAAGAAGCGATGCGAAAGGTGGCTGCACATGAAATCGACAAGGCTAAAAGCGGACATTACCCCACCATGGACCTCGTCGCCAGCTATGGCACCAGTAAGCAAGGACCGAGTGCAAGCTTATCCACGGCAACCATGGTCAATTCGGCCACTATTGGATTACAAGTGGCGGTGCCAATATATTCGGGCGGCGCTGTCAACGCCAAGATCGACGAAACAGCCCTGCTCTTGCAAAAAGCCGACGAAGAATTAGAGGCGGCAAGAAAACAAGCAAAAATTCAAGTATTTCAAGCCTATAAAGGTATTGTTTCCAATCAGGCCCAATTACAGGCCTACATCCAAGCAAGTTATGCATACCAACAATCGTTTAAGGCAAGTACCCAGGGATATCTGGCGGGTACTAAAACTCCCTCCGAGGTCTTTAAATCTCGTCAACAACTGTCAATTGCGCAGCGAGACGGAATCAGAGCCAAAACCAACATTCTTTTGAATTATATAAAACTCAGGGCAGCTATAGGTGATTTGAATTTTGGTACAAAACTCCGAAACTAACGGGTGTGAAGCCTGTGTAAGCGCCCCTGCACATGAAAGTGCTGGCTAGAATCAGTAGTGAAAACAGCAATTACCCGGGCTTGCCTGGGTGATTGCAGGCCTAAAGCCAACTGAATAAGGCTTCACCCTTCATTCCAGAAACATTACCTAGTTACTGACGTCATTTAGAGTCTTTACAACTAACATAGGCGTTAGGATAATGCGCGGCAATATCTCAATGTTGTTTACAAGGATGCCCCATGAGTGTCGCCGCTTGTTTTTATAGAATCCATCCAGATCGTTTGTTTGGCAAGTTCCGTTACCGGAGTACTGCTAGACCGGTTTTGTCGCCTCGGCTACGGTAAAGCTGTGGCGATTTTGAGTCTCGGGCCGGGTTCGAATAAATAATCCGTAATGAAAGCGGCACAACTCAGTTTCCAAAAAATTCAGCTGGTGTTGCCGAAAGATGTCTTCGGCAATTTTCCCGTAGCTCGGGGGAAGTAGCTGTCTTGCGCAACAGAGAGTATGAACAAATGACTAGTAAACATGGCCGTCATCGGGCTACCGTTTTGCCAAGAATTTCAAATTCAAGTATCGGGTAGGAAAGAAAAACCCTGCATCATTAAGGAGAAATGCAATGCGTAAGTCTGTCGAAAAAAACGAGCACCCGGAGCGTAGCCGCAATTTTTCTCTTTCGCCGTTGATGCATGACCTGTTGAAGGCTTTCCGCTCCGACTGGCAAGCACCGACAAAGACTGCGCAAGATCGCCCGCCTTTGGCGGTGTCCAGCCAGCCAGCCATCCGTTTCGAGACGATCGAATCGCGAGTGCTGCTCTCGGGTGACGTCAATCCGGCGGCCCTGTCGATCAACGGGGCGATCTCCATTCCGGGGGAGCAGGACCAATACGAGTTTTTGGTCGAGGAACCGAGGCGCGTGGTTTTCGACAGCCTGACTAACCGTAGCGATTTGAACTGGAAGCTGGAAGGCCCGAACGGACAACTGACCAGCCGCAGTTTCAAGAATACCGATTACCAGGCTGAGTCACCGGCTTTCGAGCTGACTCCCGGCAAGTACAAAGTCACCGTGGATGGTAATGCCGATGCTGTGGGCGACTATTCGCTGCGCATTGTCGATGCCGATGCGGCGGCGGATTTGACGCCGGGTACCGAGGCCAGCGGCAGCCTCGACGGCGGCAACAAATCGGCGGTCTATCGATTCCAGGCCAAGGCCGGCGACAAGTTCTTTTTCGATGCGCTGACGGTCAGTGGGAATGCCGATTGGCGCCTGATCGATCCCTATGGTCGGCAGGAAGGAAGTTACGGCAACCTCAAGAACGACCGGGATACCTTTACGCTCCAATATACCGGCGAATACCTGATGCTGGTCGAGGGCGATATCGCTAATACTGCCGCTCTCAATTACAGCTTCAATCTGCGGCCCGTGACCGATAGCACGGAAGCGCTGGCGCTGGGGGCGGCGGCTATCGCCAATATCGACCAACCCGGAAAGACCGACAATTTCACCTTCTCGTTGCCCGAGCCGCAGGCCGTCCTATTCGACCGGCTGACCAATAGCGATTTTTATTGGTCGCTGAATGGCCCCGAGGGCGTCGTCGTGTCGCGGACTTACGCCAGCTACGGTGCCAGCAATTATGCGGGCGGCTACGGTCGATTGTTCCTGCCGACCGGCGACTATACCCTGTCGATCGATGTCGACGGGACGACGACCGGAAGCTTCCCTTTCCGTCTGCTGGCCGACGACGGCGCCGAGTCGCTAGAAACCGGCGTGGCGACCAGCGCGGTGCTCGACAATGCGCGCGGCACTCAACTCTACAAGCTCGCACTGAACGAAGGCGACAAAATTTTTGTCGATGGCCGTTCGCTGACGGGAGGGGCGCTCAACTGGACTCTGGTCGATTCTTACGGCGTTCAATTGGCGAGCAGTGCATTGATGACGGCGCAGGCGCCATTGACGGTCGGCGCCGGCGGCGATTACTGGCTAGTGCTCGATGGCGCCGACGGCAATCTGGCCAATGCAATTGTCAGCTACCAGTTCGCGATCAACAAGGTGCCCGATGTAGCTGCCACCCTGACTCTGGGCAGCCGGGTTTCGGGTAGTGTCGATCTGGCCGGGCAGGCGACGGTTTACTCCTTCGAACTGGCGGCCGGCACTCAGGTGGCCTTCGATGCGCAAAGCACTCGCTCGGACATGCGGTGGTCCCTGATCGGTCCGCGCGGGACCGAAGTGTCGATGCGGCGTTTCGATCAGAGCGATGCTGGCAGTGCGATCAGCGTGATGAACTTGCCGGCCGGCAGCTATCGGCTGGT
>JAQTYP010000287.1 GCA_028688235.1 Methylomonas sp. | reverse complement strand
GCGAAATCATTAGGATTTGACTTGGTGCCTCAAGCTGTTTGATAACGTATTCATCGCTCGTTGCAGATTTGTAAGCCATTGATTATAAATGCTTAACTAAGCTGTTTCTTGAGAGCTTGTCGAAGGGTGATCGGTTAAGCCGTTCATGGTTCGACTTTTCTCACCACGAACGGCTTAACCTCTGACTGTCCCGGCTTAAGTTAGTAGCCCGGTGGCGGGTAGCTGAGCGGTTTGGATCACGCTGAAAGTAAAAAATCGAACCCAACTGCGCGACTTTCGTTTGCCGGGGCGATGCTAGCCTTCATGAGCGTTACCGTGCAAGGCATGGATAGCAATCAGCTTTGCCCGGCCTGATGATTGATATAGCTGCGGGCGATTTTTCTTAAGCCGTTGGCCGATATCTCCAGTCCGAATGGAGAGCCTATGGATTCCAGTTCGTACATCAGATCGGTTGCGGCGATCAGCGTCAGATAACGCAGGCCTTCGGCACCTGGAAGCTGTTGGGATACCGTGCGTAACAGGGGAGCCAGTTCGTTCCAGGAATCCTTGAGGAAGGCGCGAACCGGATCGTCGCCTTCGCCGTGCTCACCTGCCAAACCTTTTTCGAACGCGACGCCGGCTTTTTGCAGGACATCGCGCAACATATTCCGGCTTTGAGCCAGTTCGCCCTGTATCGGCGCCTGGGCTATGGCCTTATCCAGCGATGCCTGCCAGTCCTGCCAGATCGATTGCCATTGCCGTAGCTCGCCGGCGCTGAAGACGGCGGCCGGTTGATTGTCCGGTTTTTTCAGCTTGGACGCGAAACCCAGATCGATGAGTATACTGTTGTTATCGGCCTTGACCGAGTTGAAGCGTAGACTGTTGACCGAGTCGTAAAGTTGTTCGCTATCTTCGGCCGGTACGTAGGGCAGCAAGGTTTTGACGATGTCGTCGCGCGATGCGTTCAGGTCGATTTTCAGGTCGGCCAATCGCGGCGCGACGACTTGATGCAGCAAATCCTTCAACTGGGCGATATTCAGAGATTGTCCGTTGTGGTCGAAAGCCTCGATACGCGTAACGGGAAAGCTCAACACGTTGCCGGTATTGTCCAGCGTGGGTTTTTGAAAGGTTTCCAGGATGCCGTTCCATTGAACCAGCGTCATGCATTTTCCACCCATCTTGGCGCCGAATTGCGCGTGAACGGTGTTGTCGATTTTGACTTGCTCGCCGTCACCTCCGATTTTGGGATCGGATAGATCGAGAAAACTGCACTGTTTGCCGTCTTGCCAGAGGCGGGCGGTTTGGCCTTGGCCGGTAAACAATTGATTGACCAATACGTTTTGAATCAACCGGTAATTCAAAGGCACGGACACGTTGATTTCGCGGGCGAAGCCCGTTGTCGCCAATACCAGCGAAGTAGCGAATAAAAAAGGTCTAAGCAGTTTCATGATTTATTCCTCGACAAGATTGGCGGCGCCCCGGTACGCCGACGATATCGGATAGCGGCGGTCGCGGCCGAAGGCTCTGGGTGTGATGCGTATGCCGGGAGGTGACTGGCGGCGTTTGTATTCGTTGCGATCGACCAGGCTGATCGCCCGTTTTACCGCGGCGACTGGGTAGCCCATTGCGACGATTTCTGCGGCGGATTTGTCCTGTTCGATATACAAAGCCAGAATCGGGTCCAACACCGCATAAGGCGGTAACGAATCTTCGTCCTTTTGGCCCGGCGCGAGTTCCGCGGAAGGCGGGCGGGTAATGACGCGCTCGGGGATGACGGGCGAGAGCGTATTGCGGTATTCGGCCAACTTGTACACCATCAACTTCGAAACGTCCTTCAGCGGAGCAAAACCGCCGGCCATGTCGCCGTATAGCGTCGAGTACCCGACGCTCATCTCGCTCTTGTTGCCCGTCGTTAATAGCAACCGGCCCTGTTTGTTGGATAAGGCCATCAGCAATATGCCCCGGCAGCGAGCCTGGATGTTTTCCTCGGTGGTGTCCTCTGAACTGCCGGCGAATATCGGTTCCAGCATGGCGCCGAAAGCGGTCACGGCCGGTTCGATAGGGATGATGTGGTATTTGACGCCCAGGGCTTCGGCTTCCAGTTTGGCGTCTTCGTTGCTCATGTCCTGCGTGTATCGGGACGGCATCAGTACCGCTTCGACCTGATTGCTGCCCAGGGCGTCGGCCGCCAAAGCCAGTACCAGCGCGGAATCTATACCGCCGGATAGGCCTAAGATCACGCCGTGAAAGCCGTTTTTGCGCACGTAATCCTTGATGCCGAGCACCAGCGCCTTGTATTCGCTGATGACCGGTTGGTATAGGGGCGCTATCGAACAGGCTTGCGGTTGTTTTTCGAAGAATTCGACGACGCTCAACTGCTCTTCGAATTCGGCGGCGCGAAAAGCGATTTTGCCATTTCGATCGGCGACGAACGAGGCGCCGTCGAACACCAGTTCGTCCTGTCCGCCGATTTGATTGACATAGACCAGCGGGATGGCCGCTTCTTTGATCTGGCTGCAAATGATATTTTCGCGCTCGCGCATCTTGCCGGCATGGAAGGGTGAGGCATTCAGCGATAGTATGATATCGGCACCGGCTTTGCGGTTTTTGGCGATGATGTCGCCTGTCCATATGTCTTCGCAAATCGTCAGCGCCAGTTTGTATCCCTTGACTTCGAATAAGCTGGTTTGATGGCCGACATTGAAATAGCGATGTTCGTCGAATACGCCGTAGTTGGGCAAGGCGTTTTTGTGGTACTCGGCAAGCACTTGGCCGTCGAGTAATACGGTTGCGGCGTTGTAACGCCATTTGCCATGGGCTTGCGGATAACCGGTGACGACGGCTATGCCGTGAATGTTGTGCCTGATGTCGTCAACGGCTTGTTGTGCCTGTTGGAGGAAATCCTCGCGTAGTAGCAAGTCCTCGGGCGGATAGCCTGTGACGCATAATTCCGGAAATACGACGACATTGGCCTGCTGTTGTTTGGCCTGTTCGGCCGCGGTGATGATCTTGGCGGTGTTGGCCGCGATGTCTGCAACCGCGAAATTGAGTTGGGCAAGGGCAATTTTTAGCGACATAGCGTGATAACGTTTAAAAGCAATTCCGCATCGCCGTACCGATGTCGGACGGCGAACTGACCATGTGCACGCCTGCCGTTTCCAGTGCGGCGATTTTTCCCTCGGCGGTTCCTTTGCCACCGGTCACGATAGCGCCGGCATGGCCCATGCGTTTGCCGGGAGGTGCGGTCTGGCCGGCGATGTAGCCGACCACGGGTTTGGTGACACAGGCTTTGATGAACTCGGCTGCCTGTTCCTCGTCGCTGCCGCCGATCTCACCGACCATGACTATGCCGTGGGTGTCGGGATCGTCCTGAAAGCGGCTCAATACGTCGATGAAATTCATGCCGTGTATAGGGTCGCCGCCGATGCCGACGCAGGTGCTTTGGCCTAAGCCTTCGCGCGTCGTTTGATTTACGGCTTCGTAGGTCAAGGTGCCGGAACGGGAGACGATGCCTATCTTGCCGGGCATGTGAATATGACCGGGCATGATGCCTATCTTGCATTGCCCCGGCGTGATGACGCCCGGGCAGTTGGGGCCGACCAGCAACGACGTACTGGCATGCATGGCTGCCTTGACCCGCAGCATTTGCAAAACCGGAATGCCCTCGGTGATACAGACGATCAAGGCTATGCCGGCGTCGACCGCTTCCAAGATGGCGTCGGCGGCGAAAAACGGCGGTACATAAATCATCGTCGCGTTGGCGCCGGTCGCGTTTACGGCTTGTTCCACCGTATCGAATACCGGCAAGCCCAGATGAGTCGAGCCGCCGCGGCCAGGGGTCACGCCACCGACCAATCGCGTGCCGTAGGCTAAAGCCTGTTCGGAATGAAACGTGCCTTGTTTGCCGGTGAAACCCTGACACAGCACTTTGGTGGTTTTGTCTATCAATATACTCATAATGCCAGGCCCTCGGCCAATTTTACCGCCAGTTCGGCCGCATCGTTCAGATCGTCGGCGGCAATCAGCCCCAAGCCTGATGCGTTGAGCATCGCCCGTCCTTGGTCGGCGTTGGTGCCCTCCAGGCGCACGACCACCGGCAGCGTCAAGTGCATTTCGGCCACGGCTGCCAGGATGCCGGCTGCGATGACGTCGCACTGAACGATGCCTCCGAAAATATTCACCAGCACGGCTTTGACGCTGGGGTCGGACAATATCAACTTGAAAGCTTCCTTGACTTTTTCTTTGTTGGTGCCCCCGCCGACATCCAGGAAGTTGGCCGGTGCGCCGCCTTTCAGTTTGACCATGTCCATCGTCGCCATCGCCAGACCTGCGCCGTTGACCATGCAGCCGATGTTGCCGCCCAGCGTGATGTAGTTCAGGTCGAATTGTTTGGCTTGGGTTTCTTTGGCATCTTCCTGAGACATATCGCGCAACGTGGCGATGTCGGGATGAGATGCGACGGCGTTGTCGTCGAAATTGATTTTGGCGTCCAGCGCCAGCAATTGGCCGTCCTCGGTTGCGATCAAGGGGTTGATCTCGATCTGGCTGCAATCCTTGGCCCAGAACAAGGCGTACATGCCGGCCATGATATTGTGCAATTGATCTTGCTGTTCCTTGCCCAGCCCCAAGGTGGCCGCAACCCGGCGGCACTGATAGGGCTGCAAACCGGCGGCAGGATGCACTTTAACCCTGACGATTTTCTCCGGCGTTTCGGCGGCGACGGCTTCGATGTCCATGCCGCCTGCGGCCGAGGCGATGAAAATCAGTTGTTCGCTGTCACGGTCTATCAACAGGCTCAGATAGAACTCGTACTTGATCGCGGAAGCCTCTTCTACCCAAATCGCGTTGACGGGCAGGCCCTGGGCGCCGGTTTGGTGCGTAACCAAGCGGTTGCCAAGCAGCGCCGAACTCAATTCCCCGACTTGATTCAAATCCTCGGCAACTTTGACGCCGCCGGCCTTGCCACGCGCGCCGGCATGGATCTGGGCTTTGACCACCCAGGAAGGGCCGTTCAGGCTTAGAGCCGCCTGCCTTGCCAAGTCGGCTGTATCG
>JAQTYP010000286.1 GCA_028688235.1 Methylomonas sp. | reverse complement strand
GCAGATGATGGATCAGCGCCTTCAACGACAGCGGGTGTGTTGGATCCATCGGGAATACTTTGGATAAACTCAAAAATGGTCTCAGCCACCAGCGCTTCGAAATTTGGGTATTGATCGCGAAGGTGATGTCGTCGGGCAGGAATACGCCGAGCAGCAAGGGGTCCAGAAACGAGGTATGGTTGGCGACGATCAATACCCGTTCGCCGGCTTGATGGTAGTTTTCAAGGCCAAAGACCTTGACGCGAAATAATAGTGTCAAAAACCAGCGTAGAAATCGTTTTAACATGGTATGCCTCCTGGGGGCGCATCTTAGCAGACGAAATGTGATTTGCAGGCGATACTATAAAACACAATTAAACAATGTTCAATAATCGTTATTTCGGCATATCTTCTGGGGCACAATGAGGAATGCCGAAATCCAGAGCGCAAGGATAGCTCGAAGCTTGCCATCCATGGCACTGGATGCCTGCTTCCCGGCGGGCATGACGGTGTAGCCGAAAAAGGGCTTCTCGTTTAAAACGGGACGCAGAGGGAGGCTTAACCGTTCGCCCTGAGCAAAGTAAGCCCCCTTCGGAAGCATGGCGTTACCATGAAACAGCCGCTGTTTGAGGCAAATTTTTGCAATTTTCAAATTTCACAAGTCATTGATTTTAAATATATAAAAAAGCTGTTTCTTGAGAGCTTGTCGAAGGGTGAACGGTTAAGCCATTCATGGTTCGACTTTGCTCACCACGAACGGCTTAACCTCTGACTGTCCCGGCTTAAGTCGGTAGCCCGAAAAAGCATACTAATCAGGTAATTGCATGTGCGCTGGACCAGGTCCGGAAACGATAAATCAGGGATACTCGATTGGCCTGGATAAAAATTGGACAATTCAAGTCAAGCCTTTGATATAAAAACATTAATTGGCATTTGTTACAAATTATCTACAAACTTATCCACATAAAGTGGGGATAACTAAGTCTATGCCGATAAAAGACAGGGATAACTACTTGACATTTTTGCTTTGTCGTCGAAGCTCCGTCATTTGACCAAAATTTAGACAAATTAATTTAACTTATTGAAAATAAATTATTAAATAGGCATGCTTCCGGCTTTTCTACAGAGTTGTCCACAGATTATGGGGATAAACATGCATTCGAAGTTTGCGAGACTTTATCCTTTACCTATGCTTTGCCTTAACTTGCAGCAAGGCTGCATTAGTACAATAACCATTTGATATTTAAATTATATATCTATTTTCCCTCAGCTTATCGACAAAGTTTTCCACAGAAAATGTGGATAACTTGCCGATCTCGCAAATATTATGTTGAAAACAGCTGAGAATTTTGGTTTAAAGTAAGCTTGTAAACGACCTTCATAAGCATTCATGGCTAAAGATAGCGCTAAATCCGACTTTCAACGCGCCGCTTCCGCGCCGCCTCTTCCTACCCACACGGTCGGCTTCATCCTGTTTTGTCTACGACGCTTTCGTGGATTGATAGTGCTGATGTTGCTACTGGAAACCGGTCAAGCAGTCGGCAGCATTCTGGTGCCTTATGCCATCAAGGCGCTGATGGATAGCGTGAAGGAGGTACAGACCAATCCGGAATTATTGTGGGAGGTCGTCAAACAACCCTTGCTATTGTTGGCCGGCTTGAATCTGGCCGAAATTTTGTTCAGCCGCGCCAGCGGTGCGGTGCTGATCATCATAGGCCCGCGCTTGCGGCAACGCACGACCCGCTTGCTGTATGCCTATTTGCAGCAACATTCGCCGCGTTATTTCGGCAACCATTTCGCCGGCAGTTTGGCGCACAGGATCAGCGAAACGGCGGTCAGCGTCAATCACACCACCTGGTCGGTGTTGTGCGATTTTTGGCCCATAGCCGTGACCTTCGGCGTTTCGGTCTCGTTGTTGTTTAACGTGCATGCCGGCTTGGGCGGTTTCGTCGCCGGCTGGGTGTTTTTGTATGTGGGCATATCTTATTGGCTGGCGACCCGCTGCCAGCCCTATGCCCAAGATTTCGCGGCCACTCGCAGCCTGGTTAACGGCAAGATCGTCGATGCGGTGACCAATATGCTGAACGCCAAATTATTTGCGCGACTGGATTACGAACGCGAATATCTGGATGACTACCTGGAAACCGAGGTTAAACAAGGCCGTCGGACTTTCTGGTACATGGAAAGAGTGCGTTGGTTTCAATTCACCGCCGCGGCGATTTTGAAAATCGGCACGATAGCTTACGCCTTGTTATTGTGGGGCGGCGGCGAGATCGGCGTTGGCGATTTCGCTATGAGCACCGGTTTGGCATTATTGGTCATAGGCGACGCCCGCAATCTGACCCGGCGTTTTCTGGAGTTTTTCGAATATGTCGGCAACGTCGCCAACGGTGTCGACGTCATCGTCAGACCGCACGAAATCGTCGATACAGAAGGCGCTCGGCCGTTGAACGTGACGGAGGGGCGACTAGTATTTCGCGACGTCTGCTTCGGTTATGAAGCCAATAGGCCGATATTCCAAAATCTGAATGTCGAAATTAGGCCGGGCGAAAGGATAGGCTTGGTGGGATTTTCGGGCTCCGGCAAATCGACCTTCGTCAGCCTGATCTTGCGCAACTTCGAACCGCAGGCGGGCAGCATCCTGATAGACGGTCAGGACATAGGATTGGCAACGCAAGCGTCGCTGCATGCCCAGGTCAGCCTGATTCCGCAAGACCCCAGCTTGTTCCATCGCAGTCTCAGGGAAAATATTGCCTACGGCCGCCCGGAGGCAAGCGACGAAGACATCCGGCTGGCGGCGAAGCTGGCGCATGCCGACGAATTCATCGCCGCCATGCCCGAGGCTTATGATTCTCTGGTTGGAGAGCGCGGGGTCAAATTATCGGGGGGACAACGCCAACGCATCGCCATAGCCCGCGTGATGCTGAAGGACGCCCCGATTTTGATACTCGACGAAGCCACGGCTAGCCTGGATTCGGTGACGGAAAAAACCATACAGGAAAATCTGGACAGGGTCATGGGGCGGAAAACCGTCATCGCCATTGCGCATAGATTGTCGACTATCGCCCATCTGGACAGGATTTTGGTGTTCGATAAAGGTCGTATCGTCGAAGACGGCAGCCACGCCAGTTTGCTGGCCCAAAAAGGCTTTTACCATCGCTTGTGGGCCATGCAGGCCGGAGGATTCTTGCCGGAGGAACAAAACGCGGATTAGCCAAGCAAAGCGCGCTGTTTCGGCGATGATTGGCGGCGCGCCGCTAAGCGCCTTGGCTCATCGTTTTCTGCATGCGGTAAATCAATAAACCTATCTTCGCCTGATTGACGAAATTCTTGGCCGCGTAGAAATCCTCTTTATTTAATGCCTGATGATTGATACCACGGTCGCAATAAATCAAGCCCATTGCCTTACCCTCGACGTGAACCGGAAACACGAAGGCCTCGTGTTTTCCAAGCGTCATTTCAATTTGCGTCGTGTAGAGTCTCGTATGTTGCTTGAGGTTGTACCAAATGCCGTCCGGCTCGTTCAAGGCGTCGAATAACAGATTTCCGGAAGGGTCGTGGTTATAGATATGGATTTTCTTATTGATGTCCTGCTTCATCCAGCCCAAAGAAATGATTTCGTTAAGCGATTTTTTATCCGGGCTCAGCAGCATGAATAAGGTTCTGTCCATTGCCACGCCCCGATGTATGCCTTCCAGTACCATTTCGAACAGCACGTTCACTTCGAATTTACCGCTCATGTGAGCCGTAATGTCTTGCAATATCTGATACTGGATTAACTTTTTATTCGGCTGCGGGTCTTCCTCGACCGTTGCCGAAGGCGTCATTTTCTCGTAACTGATGTATTTGGACGCATCATCGGCGCCAAATTGTCCGGCGATTTCCACGGCGCGCAGAATATTGGCCTTGATCTTGGCCTTGATGGCATCGAAGTCTTCGCCGGTCAATTGCTGGAGTTCGGACAAGCAAGTCTGCATGACTTCGGAATCCCAGCCCTGATGGACGGCCTCACTGATACGGCGCCCCAGTCGTACCAGCTCTATCCTTTTGTCGGCGGAGTCAGGATGATCGATTGCATTGCTGATTAGGCCGGTCAATTGCCAGGCCTTACTTAATTTCTTTCCTAAATCCGTAAGGTAAAAACCCAGTGTCTTTTACTCGGTTTCGAGCGAGCCTGAATCGTCGGCGGCAATCAGCGCTTGCAATTTTGTGGTCTGCTTGTTGTTGGAACACCAAAAGGCGACTTGGCCGACATTGTTCAACAATGTCGCCACAAACACTTCTTCGGGCGACGGATCTTTCAGGATGATCGCCAGTTCCCTGGCCTGAACGGCCGAGTGTAAGGCTTTGGCAATTTCGATGTTGGCTCTCTCCTTATTGGTCGGAGACAAAATCGATTCGAAAAAAGAACAGGCCAGCGTCAGCTCCCGTATCATCTGCACCCCCAGAATAACGATGGCCCGGGTGATAGTGCTGATCTTCTGGCGGGAAGGATTGTAATAAGGACTGTTACTGAACTTTAATAATTTGGCAGTCAGATTGGGATCTTGCAGAATGATGGTCGCCAATTCCAGGGCGCCTTTCTGCTTGTCGTCGAGTGCCGCGCATATCCCCTGTGCGGTACTCGAAAAAATCGGCATTTCCTCGACCCGAAGCAACTCCGTCCATTCGTCCAGGCTGCGGCGTATTATCGGCGAGGAATCGGTTGATTTCATTATAGTTTATCGAAGGGTTGAATTGCCTAGTTGGATAAGCAATGTGGATTGCAGGGCGGCCATTTTATCCTAATCCCTGACGACAGCTTTGTTTCGTGTGGCGTCGGTATTTACATCGTCCGTTCGAAGCGATTTTAGAGCCCCGCCGATCGATCGAACCTGTAATAGCAAGACCGTTTGCCGGATTGAATACCGTCTTTTCCAGCTATCACGGGTAAAAACGACTGTTAGTATATTCTGGCCCACTATCTTGGGTCTTTCAACCTTACCCCTTTCGGCTTCTCGTTTAAAACGGGACAAAGAAGGAGGATTAACCGTTCGTTCTGAGCAAAGTAAGCCCCCTTCGGAAGCATGGCGTTACCA
>JAQTYP010000285.1 GCA_028688235.1 Methylomonas sp. | reverse complement strand
AGCCGCCTGATCAAGGAACATCCGGACGGTTTACCCTTCAAGAAGGCCTGGCCCATCATCCATGCCGTCGCCGACGCCTTGGGCTATGCGCACAAAAAAAACATCGTCCATTCCGACTTTAAACCGGGCAACGTATTCATCGATGCCGACGGCGATATCCGTGTGCTGGACTTTGGCATAGCCTGCGCTATCGGCCTTAAGGAACATGAACATGCGGACGCCACGATATTCGACGCCCGCGCCTTGGGTGCAGCGACCCCGGCCTACGCCAGTCTGGAACAGCTGCAAAACTGCGCGCCGGATCCCAGAGACGACATATACGCCCTGGCCTGCGTGAGCTACGAACTCTTGACAGGCAAACACCCGTTCGGACGGCTTTCGGCGGAAAAAGCGCTGGAATTGAACTTACAACCCAAACCGATCGGCAATCTCCCCCGGCGAAAATGGAAAGGCCTGCAAAAAGCCATGGCCATTCAACAAAACCAACGCACCGCAACGGTAGACGAATTTCTGGCGGCTTTGGCTCCCCGCAGCGCGGTATTTTACGGATTGTGGACAACCGGCGTCTTGCTGACTTGCGTGCTGGGCGCCAATGTTTACTTGAGCATGTACGCCACTCCCAAGGTGATAGAGGCGCCCAAGATCACTGTCAAACTGACCTCGGAACAACAGCAAAAAATCAACGACTTGCTGGAACTCGCCACGATACATACCGACGTAGGCTATTTGACAGCGCCCACAGGCAGCAACGCCTTATGGGCATATCGGGAAATATTGAAAATCGACCCCTACAATAAAGCCGCCACCCAGGGCGTCTTACACATAGCCGATCTATTGGAACAACAAGCTTGGGAGGCCTACGAAAATGCCGACCGAACGGCTGCGCTGAAAAAAGTCCAAGAAGGCCTGGAAGCCGATCCGGCTCACAAAGGCTTGCAGAAATTACGCGATAAGCTCGCTAATTGATCATGGTCAGCGCGCCTTTCAAGGTCAGCATGC
Source organism: Methylomonas sp. (assembly GCA_028688235.1). Classification (GTDB taxonomy): domain Bacteria; phylum Pseudomonadota; class Gammaproteobacteria; order Methylococcales; family Methylomonadaceae; genus Methylomonas. The sequence continues at coordinate 4,063 of JAQTYP010000285.1, read as the reverse complement.
CGTCGCCGTTGACAGTCGTCATAGGACTTTTGACGTCGGCTTTGGCCTGCCCTTCTACTGAGACCATGATTCCTTTGATGGTGATGCCGGTTTGATCGATTTTAATGCTGTTTTGACCGACTTTGAGCTCTATCGATTGCATGGCCTCTTCTTCGATTTTACCTAGATTGACCTTTACGGTCCTATTGCCCTTTTTAACGGTCACGCTATCGTTACCGGTATCGATACTGGCGCTTCTATTGCCCATCTTGACCGTCAGACTGTCGTTACCTTGGTCTAGCGTCACCGTCCTGTCGTTATATATGTCTACGGTCTGATCGCCTTTATCCTTCTTATCGAAACCGATCTTTTGCACATCGTTGTTTTCGACGATGCGGGTAAAATTTTTCTCGGCATGCATGTATAACTCTTCCTTGTCTTTTTCGTCTTCGAAGCGTATCTCGTTGAAGTTCGAGTCCGCACCGCCCATGCTGCTGCGGGACTTGATGCCGCTTTGCGTTTTCTTGTCGGGAAGTCCGTAAGGCGGCATTTGTTCGGCATTGTAGACTCGCCCAGTGATGATGGGTCGATCCGGATTGCCTTCCAGAAAATCGACGATCACTTCCTGCCCGATGCGCGGAATATGCATCGCGCCCCAACCCTTACCGGCCCAAATCTGGGCGACACGCACCCAGCAGGAACTGTTCTCGTTTTTTTTGCCCAGCCTATCCCAATGAAATTGGACTTTGACCCGCCCGTATTTGTCGGTATAAATCTCTTCGCCGGACGGCCCAACCACGATGGCCGTTTGCACGCCCTGAACGAAAGGGATACGGGATAATCGCGGCGGCCTGAATTGATTTTCCTCGCTGGCCGGAAGCACGCTTAAAGAACAACGGTATTCTTCTGCGCAATCGGTGATGCCATCCGATTCGTAACCGTTGTTCTGAATCTGAAGTTCGCTGATGATAACCGTATACTGGCGATTTTGGTCCTCCACAGGGAAGCCGGTCAGTTTAAATTTCACTCCTGGTGCCAATTGCCGGGCATTGCCACGCGCCGCGATCTGCTCGAACTGACTGCGCAACTCCTGCATCCGGACTTTGGAATAGTGATCTCCATCGGACTTGACCTGATAGCCACCCGGATAATCATAGACTTCTTTGCTCGCTTCGGCATGCGAGCCCGGCTTCGAGGATTTCGCCGTCAAATCGGTACTGGGCTTCTCGAAATTAAAATCGTCCAACTCATAATTACCCGACTCTATCTCCTGCTTCATATCCCATTCGTAGATATGGCCTTCCTTGCGGCGAATGGCATTGGCTTCGGGGTAATAAGAAATGCCGGCACTGACCGGTGCATCCTTTTGAGACGCAACCGAGTCGCACAACACCAGGGTATGGCTACCCTCTTTGTGCTCGAAATAATAATAGATGCCCTCTTCCTCCATGAGCCGGCTGATGAAATTGAAATCGGACTCGCGGTACTGCACGCAGTATTCGCGCTTGGGATAAGTACCGGACAGTTTCAACTCTATATCGGAAACCCCGTGCTCGTTGAGTATCAGCTTGACGATCTCCGACGCGGTTTTGTCCTTAGGCAGGATGCGGCAATTGCTGCGCCGCGTCGCCAACCAGGCTTTAGGCCTTATCGTAGCCCGGTAATGATAAAACCGCCCCATCATGCCGCAGCGCTTGGCCTGAGTGACGATGCCGTCCAAATGACGCTGCTGGCTCTCCGTCAGGTACAGACTGACGGTCATACTTTTGCCGAGCAATTGTTTCAAGTCGATGTTGTTTTTTTCGCTGAACAAATCCAGCTCGTATTCGTACAACTGGCTGAGCCGCTCGGTGCCGACCACCCGCCAAAGGAATAATTCGTCTTTACCTAATGGAGTCTTAACCGATGCTACACGGCCAGATTGAGAAATGGGCATATACAATTCCTGATCAATTCGGCAAGAATGAAATTAATACACAATAGAGGCTAAGGATCGCAACTTAAGTTTTAGGGCTTCGCAGAGCCTGCGACCTTAACCAATTAATACGGTAAAGCACCCCACCACTATCGTCCCGCCATGAGACGTCATATCTCCTATGCGAGCGGCCGGGGAGCCGCCGATCAATACCGTAAAAGACCCCAATACGATAGAATCGGGTGGCCCGACGCAGACAGCCATGTCCCCGACTCGAGCCGCCGGCAGTCCGCCGATCAGCACGGTCGGCGCCCCCGGTGCCGTAATCGGCCCACCCACATGGGGTACGGGACCATTGAACATCGGGCATACATGCATGTCGGTCAATCTTGCTGCGGGCTGTCCCATCGTTTATTCCCCGGAATCACATTGCCAAGGGCGACCGTTGCCGCCGTTGGCGATATCGACACCCTGTTCCACAAAATACCGGTATTTTTCGGGCGCTTTTTCCGGCTCTGTTAATACCGCCGCCAACATCACCGCCCCAGCCGCCGCCCGCGATGCCAGGAAATCGGGAGCATTGACCGGAGCCGCATTCTCCGGTGCAATACTGCCATCGCTCCAGAATGCCGCCATCGCCGCCCAGGAAGCAGGTCCATCGAATGCGGTAGCGTTTGCCGCCGCCTCGGCCAAACGACGATTATCCTCAGTGGGTTTATACACCCACTGTTCCGCGGCTTCAAGCGCACGCAGGCTTAAAGCGGGGGCATCCTTAGGCAGCACGCCACGAGTACAAATGCAGGCCCACCAGGTTGCCTCGCGCTTCGGCAATGCCCTTGCCAAAAATCGAATGGCATCCGGATACAAAGCTTGCACCAACAACACATTCAAAAATTCCACCGGCGATGGATCGGAGTCCAGAAATTTCAAAGCCTCAGGATTCAATTCGATATCCCGACAAACCACTTTGGCTTTCGCCTCCACCACCTTTTTCAATGCATCGAAACCAGCCATCGTTTTTACTGCCTCATGAATTGTTTAGTACGTCAAAGCTTAGCATTTTCGTCAAAAATTACGCCCGTTTATCCTGATCAAACGGCTCTTTTACTGTGAAAACCATGATCATTACGGTACGGTTTATAAAGAGCCAACGGGTTAAGGCAAATCTTGAGCGTCCAACCCAAACCGTCGCGGCTTGAAATTAAGATCGCGCACGGCCCCTTGATGATCGAAAACCATATCCTTGTTCATACGCTCGACCATCGCAAATGACCATTGGCGATAGCGGGGAATCAGTCGAAATAAGCCGATTACCGCACGCAATAGAAACATCGGCATCTTGAAAAAACGAGGCTTGAGCTTCAAAGACTCAAAAATCCGACTCACCATTTCTTTGTAACTCAAAACCTCGCCCCCCGACAAGTTGTAACTCTTGTTAGTCGCATTTACAGAACTTATTGCAGACAAACAGGCGGAAGCAACATCATGGCAATGCACGGGCTGACGCAAACCCTGAGTTTCACCCAACAACGGAAAAAATCCAAAACGCCGAATCAAGCGAATGATTTCGCTGACGTTCTTGTCCTTTCCCAAGCCATAAATCAAGGTCGGCCGCAAAATGACAAACTCGATTCCCTTGTTTTCTGCCCAGTTCTGCAATGCAATTTCGGAGTCTATGAAAGATCGAGCTAATACTTGATCTTTCGGATTGGATGAATCGTATTTCGTAAAGCGACTGGTTGAAGATAAAACAACAATACGTTTAGCACCGCTCGCTTCTATCTTATCGAAGAATTGCGAAAGTATCTGTATCGGAGCAAGCGAAATCCAATAAGGGATAGTATGCCGATCGCAAATCGGCCCGATAGCACTCATTGCCCGCCAATTAATCCGCTCTTTCGCCGATTCACACCACTGTCGCGCCTCTCCGTCGAAAATATCGATTGATTCATCGTCGACACGACGAGAAAAAGCAATGACATCGAAATCATCTCGCACCAACAATGGCAACAAGGCTTGCCCAACATAACAACTTGCCCCCAATACCCCTACAACATTATCCATATACAGAGTCTCTACTCATGTCGGAAGCGACGAAACGTGTAATAGCTTGCCACTACCGCGAATCTGCACCAAACACCCAAAGCAACCAACCACATTAGCCCTCCC
>JAQTYP010000284.1 GCA_028688235.1 Methylomonas sp. | reverse complement strand
AAATCTCGCATTCTTTGAAGTGTTTCGGTAATATTTCCCATGCCTGCCTCTGCGGTTTGTGCCATGGAAATACCGTCATTGGCATTGCGCATGGCAACAGTCATGCCTCGTATTTGTGAGGTCATGCGATCGGCTATGGACAATCCGGCCGCATCATCCTTCGCGCTATTAACCCTCATGCCTGAAGACAGTCTTTCCATGGATGTTTGCAACGCTGCACTGGTTTTACTGAGCATGCGCTGGCTATTGAGTGATGCAATATTGGTATTGATGACCATTGCTGATGGCATGATGACTCTCCCGAGATATGTTGAATGAAACCGGCATTGCCGCTTTTAAATTCACTCAAACAATTTTCGTGCCATTAAAAAAAATATTTATTTTCAATAATATAGGTTAAAAATAATCGCGGTTGACGTTTTTTTGACTAATTGTTGGTTTTTCGCAAGCTCTTATATGATCTGCAAGTAAAAAAATCACGAACATTTTTAAATCGTTGCCAACTTCGGATTACTACTCGAACGGTAAGCGGAAATTCAGGGTAACAAAATGATTTATTACGTGTTTTTTGTGGACTGACCGCAGATTAAATTTTTCAGCGGGAATAGAGGTCGCAGTAATTAAAAAAGGCTATTCCGTATTTCGCGGGGTAGCCCCTGGAAAGGAGTGAGTGAACTGCTTTCAATGTTAGTGTCATAAAAGATATAGCTTAAATATCAATTTGTTACTATTATTTGCCTAAATGGATCAGGTTCTTTATCCTGTTACTCCACGAAATACGGAAGAACCATAAAGAGATGCTGTCGATATATTGACGCGAGACAATGCATAGATTTACTGACTATCGAGTATGGTGTCGAGCGGAAAGTCGGTGTGTGCCTTTACTGAAATCCGGTACAGCGAATGCGCAGAGCCCAATCACCCATCGGGCATAGAGCGTTTCGAATTTTTGCTATTACGGAAAATCAGCGGTTTTTCTTCGCCGGATAAGGCAATTTGTCGTGCAGAAGCGATCGCCTCGTCTATTCGATGCCGTTCGGGAGACTTGTCGCAAACCGGATCTGTGCTGTACATGTCGCCGTTGAACAAGAACGCCTGGCAGCGGCAACCGCCAAAGTCCTTGGACTTCTCGTCGCAGCTGCGGCAAGGTTCCTGCATCCATTCGGTGCCGCGGAAAAAGTTGAAGGTCTTCGAGTCGTTCCAGATTTCCTGGATGCTGAAATCCTTGACGTTGGGGCAATCCAGGCCCGGCAGTTCCCGGGCCGAATGGCAGGGCAGGGCGGTGCCGTCCGGGGCGATGGTTAAAAACGTCGTGCCCCAGCCGTTCATGCAAGCTTTCGGGCGGTCTTCATAAAAATCCGGCACCACGTAGTAAATCTTCATCTTGCCGGCGACTTTTTCCTTGTAGGCTTGGGCGATTCTTTCGGCTTCCTCGAATTGTTCCTTGGTCGGCAATAGGGCGTCGCGGTTGATGTGGGCCCAACCATAATATTGGGTATTGGCCAGTTCCAGATAATCGGCGCCGAGGTTTTCGGCCATTTCCAAAATCTGCGGCATCTGATGGATGTTCTCGCGGTGGATCACCACGCACAACACCATAGGATAGCCGTGCTTCTTGACCAGTCGCGCGACTTCCTGCTTATGTTCGTATGTCGCAGTGCCGGCGATATGGTCGTTGAGTTCCTGGGTGCTGGCTTGAATGCTGACCTGGATGTGGTCGAGGCCGGCCTGTTTCAATTCGACGATTTTGTCTTCGGTCAGGCCGTAGCCGGAGGTGATCAGGTTCGAGTAATAACCCAGTTCACGCGCGTAGCGCACCAGCTCGCTCAAGTCTTGCCGGGTCAGCGGCTCGCCGCCGGAAAATCCGAGCTGTACCGCACCCATCTTGCGCGCCTGGCTCAGCACTCGTTTCCAGGCGTCGGTACTCAGCTCATCGGGATACTTGGCGTAATCCAATGGATTCGAGCAATACGGGCATTGCAGCGGGCATTTGTAACTCAGTTCCGCCAGCAGCCAGCGCGGCGGGGTGATCTTAGCCTTGTTTGATCCAGCCATTTTGCAGTGCGATGTTCAGGAAATTATGGATGTCATTGCTCAAACCGGTTGCTTCGAATTTGGCTTCCAGCTCGGCGACGATTTGCGCCGGATTATGCGCGCCGTCGCAGAGCTTAAGGATTTCCGCCGAGCTTTGGTTGAGCTCGACCATGCCTTCGGGATAGAGAATCACGTATTTTTGCTGGGCTTCTTCCCATTGCAGGCGGTGCAAGAGTGAGAACTGGATAGCTTGATCAGGATTGATGGTCATGGGTTTTGTTAATTCAGCGGGTTCAATATCCTCGAAAACTTCTGCTAACGGCAGGCTGATGCCAAGACTGTCGGATTTACAATCGTGTTCGCCTTGGTAATCGTGCAATAGCCATTCGTTGTTCGTTGCGCGCCGGAAACATTCCACTCGACGGCTATCGATGTCAACGATTACATATTCTTGCAAAGAATCTAAGCGGCGATAATACGCAAATTTGTCTCCCCTATCATAGGCAGCGGTTGAGTCGGACAACACTTCGACGATCAGGACGGGTTGAGTCAGGTATTGTTCGGCTTTATTGTCAGCCGAATGACAAGACACCATCACGTCCGGATAAAAAAACGCATCGGCGGCTTCGACGCGCAATTTCAGGTCAGCGATATAGGCCCGGCAAGGAGTGTCTCGCAATTGTTGTTTCAGTGCCGAGGCAATGTTTAGGCTGACGACGACGTGTTCTCGTCGGGCTCCGGTCATCGCAAACACTTCGCCGGCGACGAACTCGTGCTTCTCGGCTTGGGTTTCCTCCCAAATCAGATAATCAGCTGCGCTGAATCGGTATTGTAAGGTAGTTTGCATGTCAGGCTATATCCTCGAAGATTTCCGCTAATGGCAGGCTAAGGCTTAAGCAGGTCAGTTGGCAATCGACTTCGCCGACATAATCGTGCAGCAGCCAATCGTTATCGGCGGTGCGGCGAAAGCACTCGACGCGGCGGGCTTCGATGTCGACGATCAGGTATTCCTGTAACGACGCCAGTTTTCGGTAGGCGGCGAATTTGCCGCCTCTATCGTAGGCGGCGGTCGAATCGGACAGCACTTCGATGACTAATGAAGGGTTTGAAATAAACTGCTGGTTGTCCAGGTCGCCGGGATGGCAGGACACCATCACGTCGGGGTAGAAAAACGCGTCGGCCGCTTCGACTTTTAATTTCAAATCAGAAACATAAGGCCGGCAAGGCGTGCCGCGCAGACGTTGTTTCAACGCGGCGAAAATGTTGCCGGAAACGATTACGTGATCCTGACGCGCGCCAACCATTGCAAACACTTCGCCCGCGACGAACTCGAGCTTTTCGGCCTGGGTTTCTTCCCAGTCTAAATAGTCCTTGGTACTGAAACGAAGTTGCTCGGCGGTTTGCATGATTACTCGATGTTGAAATACGGCGGCATGTTGGCGACATAGGCCAGATACATCGCGTCGGCCATGGTCCACAACACATCCAGTTTGAATTTCAGAATCTCCAGCATGCGTTCTTGTTGTTCGCGGGTTTTATACCAGTCTAATGTCAGTTGTAAGCCGTGCTCTACATCGCGTCGGGCTTCGGTCAAGCGCTTACGGAAATAGGTGTAACCTTCTTGCTCTACCCATGGATAGACATCCGGCCAATTATCCAAGCGCTGTTGATGAATTTTCGGCGCGAAAAGTTCCGTCAATGACGAGCTGGCGGCTTCGTGCCATTCGGCGCGGCAGGCGAAGTTGACGTAGGCGTCCACCGCGAAACGCACGCCGGGCAGCACGTGTTTCAGCGAGGTGATCTCTTCGCGGCTCAGGCCCACGGCGATACCCAATTGTATCCAGGCCTCGATGCCGCCTGGGTCGCCGGGGTGGCCGTCGTGGTCAAGGATGCGCTGCACCCATTTGGCGCGGGTTTCGCGGTCCGGGCAGTTGGCCATGATGTTGGCGTCCTTGATCGGAATCATCACCTGGTAATAAAAGCGGTTGGCGACCCAGCCTTGGAGCTGTTCCTTGGTCAGTTTGCCTTCGTTCATCAGCACATGCATCGGATGATGGATGTGGTAGTACTTTTCCATGCCGCGCAGTTTGGCTTCGAATTCCTCGCGGGACCAGGCTTTATTATCACAGCAGCTCATTTAACACCTTTGTTTATAAGTCGATTTCCAAACCGTCGTAAGCCACTTCGATGCCGTTGGCATCCAGGGTCTTACGCTCAGGCGAATCTTCGTCGAGAATCGGGTTGGTGTTGTTGATATGTATCAAAATCTTGCGGGCATTCGGCACGCCGTTCAATACTTCTATCATGCCGCCGGCACCGGACTGCGGCAAGTGGCCGATCTCGCGGGCGTGTTTCTGGCTGATGCTGCGGGTGACCATTTCGTCGTCGGTCCAGAAGGTGCCGTCGACCATCAGGCAGTCTACATTCAGCATCGCTTGCAATACATGAGGCTCGATTTCGCCTAGGCCCGGCGAATAATACAGCTTCTTGCCGGTCGAGATTTGCTCGACGATTACGCCGATGTTGTCGCCGTCGTGCGGGTCGTGGCGGTGCGGCGAATACGGCGGCGCCTTGCTTTTCAAGGCGTGGGCGTAAATGCGGATGTCGTCCAGGCCGGGAATCTCGAATGGGGTTTCGTCGCAGGCAATCGGATGGTGGTTGACCGTGCAATAGTCTTTCAACATGTTGAACAGCGGGAAGCCGCTGCTCAGATCCTGCTTGACCATCTCGGTGCAATACACTTCCAAAGGCTTGCCTTCGCGCAGCATCAGCATACCGGTGGTGTGGTCGATCTGGCTGTCTATCAGCAGGACGGCCTTGATGCCTGTGTCGCGTATGCCTTGTTTGGGCTGGATGGCCGGAAAGGCTTCCAGTTGGGCGCGGATGTCCGGCGAAGTGTTGAACAGCAACCAATTGCGGTCGTCGGTGCTGATCGCGATCGACGATTGGGTGCGGGCCTTGCCGTTGAAATCGCCTCTACGATAACGGCCGCAATTGTCGCAATTGCAGTTCCATTGTGGGAATCCGCCGCCGGCG
>JAQTYP010000283.1 GCA_028688235.1 Methylomonas sp. | reverse complement strand
ACCAAGGAAATCGTGCAGTCGGCGGTCAGTTTCATCCGCGAGCAACAATACGACAACCCCGAAGATTTCGTCGCCGCGATCAGCAAAAGCATCTTGAAGAAATTACAAAAAACGGATTAATTCATTTCGATAATCCGTAATCTCGAGACGCATCGGCATTTTCGATGCGTCAACTCGTTCACAAAACCCTAAAGAATGATCCTGACTGTTTGACAACAATCATCAAGAACAGGGACCATAGCCGCTCACTTCAAAAGGAGCAGAGCATGCAAACAAGCGCAAAGCATTTCGAGTTTCGGGGCGAAGCCGGTGAGTTTTTTAAAATCTGGATCGTCAACATCGTGCTTTCCATCGTCACGCTGGGCATTTATTCGGCCTGGGCCAAAGTCAGGACCAAGCGTTATTTTTACAGCAACACGCTTTTGATGAATACGCCGTTCGATTATCTAGCCGACCCGCTGAAGATACTAAAAGGCCGTTTACTGGCGTTTGGGTTGATTTTGCTCTACTCGCTATCCGCCCTGCTATCGCCGGTGCTGCAAGGCGCCGTATTAATAATTATCCTGTTTGCGCTGCCTTGGATCATCATCAAAGCCTTGAAATTCAATCTTTACAATTCGGCCTACCGCAACATCCGGTTTAGTTTCGACGCCGACTATCTTCGGGCCTTGGGCGTTTTCATCGGTTTTCCGATTCTGGTCCCGTTGACCTTGGGCCTGGCCTACCCGGCATTCGTCCGCGCTCGCAAGAAGTTCGTCATCGACCATAGCGCCTACGGCACCAGCACCTTTACGATGGAGGCTACGAATGGCCAGTTTTACGGCGTCTATTTAAAAGCCGCCGGAATCATGCTTTTGGCCGTTTTAGCCGCAGTGGCTTTAGCACGACTAAACCAATCGCTGAGTCTGGCTTCGGAGGGTTCGGCAGTGTTTGCCCTGCTATTCTTCATGCTGCTGATTTGGCTGCCCTTGTTCATCACAATTTACGGCTATTTGTATACCTCGATAAGCAATCTGGTGATCAATCATACCGGCTTGCAACAATGCCGCTTCGAAAGCGCTTTAACCACCGCCGCCATCTGCCGGTTGTATATCGTCAATACCCTGGCGATCATGCTGTCGTTGGGTTTATTGATTCCTTGGGCCATGATACGCACCGCCCGTTATCGCTTGTCCTGCCTGACGATGGTTAGCAGCGGCGACATGAATGCATTCATCGCCGCCGAAGCGGAAAAAGCTGAAGCACTAGGCGAAGAGCTGGACGATTTGCTCGATCTCGACATCGGCCTGTGATTACGATTAAGGCCATTTATTACGACGGACGCTCGTCGACACAGCTGCCGGTCTTGGTGACATTTGAGACCTCCGGCGTCATAGTCATCGAAGGCGAAACACTCAGATTAACGACGCATTTCAATCGTACGACGATCGCCAGCCGCCTCGGCAACACCCGGCGCAGCCTGTTTCTGGCCGACGGCGCCAAACTGGAAACCGATGACAACGACGCGGTGGACAGTGTCTGCCGCGAATTTGGCCAAAACCCGTGGCAAGCGATCCTACACCGGATCGAACAGCGCTGGCTGTATGCGTTATCCGCCGTCGTCGTCGGCATCACATTGACCTGGGCTGCCATCGCCTTCGGCGTACCGCTCGCGGCATTTTGGGCAGCCAAGGCATTACCTGTCGGCGTCGAACAACAAGTAGGCGAACAGACGCTGGCCTCCCTGGATAACTGGCTGTTTACCGCCTCTGAAATCGGCGATGCCGAACAAGCGCAGTTGCAACAACGCTTCAGCCAAATCGCCGCAACGGCACCCGGCCCCTACCGCCTGCTGTTACGAAACAGCAAAAAATTGGGCGCCAATGCGATTGCTTTACCCGGCGGCCTCATCATCGCGACCGACGCCTTGGTCGAACTAGCCGAAAACGACGAGCAAATGCTGGCGGTATTAGCACACGAAATCGGCCATGTCGAATACCGCCACGGCATACGCTCGATATTGCAGGACTCGCTGACGGCGATATTGATGATAGGCCTGCTCGGCGACGCCAGCTCCATATCCTCGTTGTCCGCCACGCTGCCGACCGTGCTGGTCGAAAGCCGATATTCCAGGCAATTCGAACAAGAAGCCGATCGCTTTGCGCTTAATCTATTGCGGGAACAAGGCATAGACGCCGAACACTTCGCAAGAATTTTGACGCTGTTGAATCAAAGTCATCATAGCGACACGGAATTCGATTATCTATCCAGCCACCCGGCGACGAATAAACGCATAGAGATCATCCGCTCGTTAGAGTCACGATAAGCCGCGGGCTATACCGTCGGAACTGGATGCTCGGCACTACTTGTTACGTCCGCCTTTAAAATAGGGAAAACCCGGGTGTTTTGTCCCATGTAAAATGATGGTCATAGCTTGTCATTGCCCTCCCCAACAATGGGGCAAAATTAATGGTGCTTTCGCTAAATCAAAAGTTTGACTCAATATGCACCGCGCTCAATTGTAAGCAGCTAGCCCTTCCAGCTACAAATAATATTCGTCCTGCGGCATCCTGTGGTTTTTTGACCAGGAGAAGCAATGGCCATCACATCGAAATGACGTCAGCATATTGAAGCATGGCAACGCAGTGGTCTGTCGCAAGCCGAGTATTGCGCTGAGCAGCAGATTAACGTCCGCACCTTCACGGCGCGGCTGAGTGACTATCGAAAATTACCGGCGACAGTATCGGCGGCACTGATACCGGTGCAGGTCGAACCGGCGCCAACCGCGGCGATTGTCTTTACGCATGCCCAAAGTCATCGCTTGGAATTACCGGCTTCCGTGTCGGCGAGCTGGGTAGCGGAGTTATTGCGATGTCAGGCCTGATCGACACGCCGGCGCACATTTGGATTGCCGTGGCGCCGGTAGACATGCGGCGCGGCCTGGATGGTTTGTCGGCCATCGTGCAGCAAAACCTGGGACATGCGCCTTGCGCCGGCTCGGCCTTTATCTTTCGTAACCGTGCGGGCAATCGCTTGCGTTTGCTGCTGTGGGATGGCAATGGCGTCTGGTTGTGTCAGCGTCGCTTGCATCAAGGTAGTTTTGTTTGGCCCAAGGTTTCTGATCTCGATCAATTAAACCTGGAGCCCGCCGCGAAAACCCACGTCGCAGCGATGATTCAGGAGCTGGTCGAGCAAGCCCGGCCTGGATGCGCAAACCATTGCCAAGAAAGACGCCAAAATCGCCGCGCTGACGTACGAACAGGCCTACTACAAGCGTATCCGCTTCAGCCACAAGAGCGAAGCCCTGGCACCGCTGCAACGCGATGTGTTCGAGGAAACCTGGAACACCGACATCGCCGCCATTGAAGCCGAAGTCGAGCAGCTACAGAACGATACCCCCTGCGACACAAGCACTCGGCCCAAGCGCCCTCGTGCAGGCAGAAAAATGCTCCTGCATTTTCTGCATTCACCACATCCATGTGGTTTGTCGCCAACCTTTACCGCCTCATCTGCCACGCATCGAACACCGTCATGAACCCGAATCTTGCACTTGCGGACACTGCGGCAAGGATTTGGTCAAGATCGGCGAAGACGTGACGGAGCAATTGGATGTTGAGCCCGCCAAGTTTTTCGTGCATCGCCATATCCGCCCGCAATACGCCTGCCGGCATTGCGAAACGGTCACGGCGGCGCCGATTCCGCCGGCGGTCATCGATGGCGGCATGGCCGCTGTTGGTTTGCTAACTTGGGTGATGATCTGCAAATTTCTAGATCATTTACCACTGTACCGGCTGGAACAAATCGCCGCTAGGGATGGCGTGATCTTATCCCCTTCCACGCTGGCCGATTGGGTCGGACGCATAGGCGTGGCCTTGCAACCTTTGGCCGATCGCCTGACTTGGCATCTATTGCAACGCGATAGCTTGCACGCTAACGATACGCCGGTGCCGCACGACTGCATGGATGCAGGAGGTAGGGCAACGCAGGAGCAGTTGCCGAGCTCGATCCCGGCAACGGTAAAACCAAGAAAGCCTATCTGTGGGCCTATCGCAGCAACGACTTGCAACCCGGACCCAAGATCATTGTCTTCGACTACCAAGCCGGTCGCAGCGGTCGGCATGCGCAGAATTTTCTACAAGACTGGCATGGTCACCTGATAGTCGACGACAAATTGCTCCTGCATTTGCTGCATTCACGCCATCCTTGGCGTTCACGACTATGGCGGCTATCAGGCCTTGTTTGCCGCTGCCCGCGCGCACCCGGAAACCCAGCTCCTGCTTGAGCCATGTATCGAATTGGCGTGTTGGGCGCATGCGCGCCGGAAGTTCTTCGACCTGTTCCAGGCCAGTCAGAGTCCCGGGGCACAAAAAGCCTTGCAGCGGATCGGCGTGCTGTATGCCATTGAAGCCGAGGGCCGAAACATGAGTACCGACGAGCGCCAACGCCTGCGGGCGGAAAAAAGCCAGCCCGCCTTAACCGAACTGCACGATTGGCTGCAGAAAACCCGCTTGCTGATGGCACCCAACAGCGCAACCGCCAAAGCCATCGATTACAGCCTGAAACGCTGGCCCGCGCTGATGCGTTACGCCGAAACCGGCGATCTGCCCATCGATAATAATCCGGTCGAGAACAGCATTCGCCCCATTGCCTTGGGCAAAAAAATTGGCTGTTTGCCGGCTCGGAGCGCGCCGGCCAACGAGCGGCTGTCATTCAAACCCTGCTGGGCACCGCCAAGCTCAACGGCCTTGATCCGGCCGCTTGGTTAAAAGACACCCTGGAAAAGCTCCCTGTCTGGCCCAACAGCCGCATCGACGAACTGCTGCCTTTCGTTGAACTGGATTAAATCATAACCTGCAACGTCTGACGATGTGGAACGGCTGAGCGCTTACGTTCGACCACTACAAAATTATTGTTATGGTCGTTCAAGTCAGGCAAAGCTTGATATAATAAATAATCTAAAATATTTATTTTTGTCGACTATGCAGCTCACAGCCTCCCAGTTACAATCCAAACACAAAGCCCTCATTGATGCTCTTAAGCGCGGTGAGACCGTAGAGATCACCTATCACGGTCAAACACTTGGTGTCGTTCACCCTGCTG
>JAQTYP010000282.1 GCA_028688235.1 Methylomonas sp. | reverse complement strand
CTAATGGCATCCTATACAGCCGTAACGAAGCGGGCCTCGCAGCCGACTTTAACAACACAGATCGTCTGTACCTGATCCCAAATTTAGGGGGAAGCAAGGATTCCGGGAATATGGAAAGTTTACGAGCGGGTTTGGCTGTGATGCCAAAATCAACCCAGCTCAACATTAGCTACACGGTAAAAAAACCTGTGGGTTACGTCCAGGCCGGTACCAAGCAATTAACCGTCCGGATCACCGCCAAAGACTACGACAAAGGCCAAGCCCAATTCGTCGGCGACCGCAATCTGGAAAACCCCGGTTACAGCGACTTTACAGGTCAGACCGCTACGTTAAAATTCAACGGCGCCGTCACCGGCGCGGCCGGTGATGACCGTCTCGACGCCGCCTGGATCGAACAGCGGCTTAAATACCTGGGTTATGCTCAACTTGACGATAACGGCAAACCCACCGCAAACGGTGAAATCGTCGTCGACGGCCGTTTCACTCAAGCCGAAAGGGAGGCGCTCAAACAATTCGAAGCCATCGTGAGGCAGGGTAGCGCAATCGGTTCCGGCAGCGATGACGGCGAATTTCTAGTTTGCGTGCAATATAAAGCCACCTTGCAGCAAGACGGCAGAGTAGCCTTCGAAGAAGTTCCCGGCAGCCTGCAAGTTGCCAATAACACGCTCACTGAAGCGGAGCTCGCCCAAGCGATTGCGCAAGCCGTCGAGCAGGCCAAACAAAGCGCACTGGCCCAACTCGGCAACCTAAACGACAGCGGCAATAACGGCGTCGACGGACTCATCGAAGCGGGAGGCTCGGACCCTGTCTTGCAAACTCAGCGCAACACCACCTTAAGCTGGCTCAATGCCTACAACAGCCCTCATTGGATGCAGTTTTTCGCCGGAACGGGCTCGAATTATGCTCAAACCAATAATTCGTTGCCCGGCTGGATCAACCGGAAAAGCGTCGTCGTTGCCGGCAAAGTGCAATCCACCTGGCAAACCAGCAATAATGTCTTTGGCACTAGCTGGCTGTTCGATTTGATGTTGGCGACGAGTCTGAACAATCAAGCGACTCCCGAAGCGCAACGGCGTAACGAACTGTGGTACTCCGGCACCAACAAGCTCGGCACAGAGTTGGATTTGGGCATTAACACTGACTACATTTCCGCTAACTACCAAAACGGTATCTATGGAGACGAATTCTTATTGGGCTTATCGGATCTCTACAGCGTTGATCTGAAGAACATCACCGCCAGTAATGCAGCCAGCGCTACGCCGCAACAAAAACTCAAATACTTGCTGGAACAAAAGGCTCTGTTGGAAAGTAACCCGGCCACCGCTGGACAATGGGACTACCAAAAGGCCCAGCAGCTTGCGGATTTGCTGCAATACATCAATCGAGTCGTGCCAACCAGTGGTCAGAATAACCAGACTGAAGCCTTGAAGGACTTTCTGGCGGTGTATAACGCTACTCAGATAAACGGCGGCTGGAATAACCTTAACATCACCAACGGCAGCGCCGAAGATCAGGCAACAATCAGGGCGGCATTGTTTGGGGATGGGACGCAAATGGGAGGGGTGATTGATGAGAATAATATGTTGCTTGGAGCAAACGGGCTTGGGACACAATTAACGCAGCAAAGTTTGGCTGGCATTATGGGGAAGCCGAATGGCTTCAAACTAGGGAATGTTACAGTGGACTATGGTCAATGGGCTGCAGCTCTGAATCCGGTTTTGGCGCAAGGCGATATTAACACTGCCCAACGCTTAAGTATGTTTTTAGCCAATGCATCACAAGAGACCTATCGACTTGCTACTACTTCTGAAGTAGCGGCGTTAAAAAAACTTGGCAACCTTAATCTTGCTTATGAAAAGCAATATTTTAATCAGACTTACAATGGTAAACTTTTAAACACCGAGCCGGATGATGGTTATAACTTCCGGGGTCAAGGCTTGCTACATTTGACCGGTAGAACCAATTACGCCATGGCTACCTTTGGTACCAGCTACCAGAAAGATGGCACTTTTTCAGAGCGGACACCGAAGAATCTGAACGCGTATCTTGGTACTGATGATACGAGTGTCGCCTTCACTCAAACGACCGATTCAGCAGGCATTGTAACCCTTCAAGGCACAACGCAGCCAGGTTACTGGGTCAGAGTAGTTTTCGCAACACAAGTCAAGATGAACAACAAAGTTGTGCATGACGTGTTGGATATTCAAGCCGATAGTTTGGGCAACTTCACTGCAGTGAGCAGCGGCAAAATCAGCGGTAACCCATCGGTAGTTTCGGTGAAATACAATTTTCTAGAACAGCCGGATTTACTTCAGCAACCCGAGTTTGCCGCACCGCTTGGGGTTTGGTACTGGCGTTATATTAAATCGAGCCAATTCGGAGATAACAATACTAATGCAGATAGGGGATGGAGCCCAAACGACTTTAGGAACACCGTCAAAAAAATCAACTTTACAGAGCAAACAAATCCAACGAATAACACTAACTATCAGGATCGCTTGGCTAAATTCACCACAGCCCAAGGCTACCTAGAGCGCGGTAATGCCTATGGCAATATGCAGTACATGCTGCAAAGTCTGGGGTTTATAACAGCAACGCAAATCGATAATAGCGGCAATAGTTTTGGGATTCGTCTTGGACAGAGAACAGCCATAAGTATTGATAGTGCGCATAAATTGGTGGCAGAACAAGTTGCTGCTATGGGTATCAATATCGATAGCGCAAATTCGTTAGATATAGCTTCCAATGATCTAACAAATACACCATATGTTACTCAAACGCTTATCCAACAAATCAGCGCAAATTTTGCTATTCCGCAAGATGAGGAATTAAACATGTTATTAATTGACTTGCTCGATCAACCTGTTCAACTCATTGCCCAGGCAACCACTGCCAGTGAGAGCTCTAATCAGGGTGAAGCCAAACAACTAGGCACCTTTGGGTATTGTTTACTAGTAGACGACAGGAATGGTAATGGTTTCAATATTTACGATTTTTTTGACAGTTTAGTGCCCAAGCCAATTGAAGAATCATTGTCTGATCCAGGCATTGGAGAAAAAATAGAACTTCAGGAATTGCGAGAGAAAAATGGCTGGATGACTTACTATGAGTGGAGCCAGTCATTTACCGTCAAAGATGTTCTGCGTTTGCCACAACACGGCAACCCAAAATACGGAACATCTGTTGTTTCTTATATAGCCGATCAGGGCTACCGTGGTAACGACAGAATGGACATTTTGGTTGAGGGTAAAGATTTCCAAGGAAGCCCAGTTTCTGCACGTGTGAACATCTATATTAAGGCTGTGTCGCCAGATGAAAGGATTGGATTACGTAGTTATTACCAAAAAGTGGCTCCCTCATTTTGCCCTTCCTCGTCCCCCACAGGCATATGGAAAATTTCAAATCAACCTTCAAAGCTTGAAATCGGCTCTGTTTTGCCTGATACGCTGTCATTTGATTTTGTATTCACCGACATAACCGGCTCCACCCTAGCCCAAACTACCGGAGAAGGTTTGAATGTTCAAATCACCTTCGACACCGATGCTGCCGGATACGGCTGGTTCGTCGACAGTACTCCCAGCCTGACCGAGGAGTTTTTGCCGACCTCCAATCCTTACGAATGGGTCGCCAAGGCTGGCAGTGAGGCGGAGGGCAAGATGGATTTGCTCAGCGTCTGGCTGCACGAGCTGGGCCATGCCTTGGGGATGGGGCACAGCGCCGAAGGTGGCGATTTCATGGCGGCGACTCTGTCGCCCGGCGTGCGCCTCCTGCCGACTGCCGAGGAACTGGCTTGGTTGACCGGCTGGGGTCTCGATCCCTTGGCCGGTGCGGATCAGTCGGCTGTTACCTCCTGGCCGGCGCTGCCGCTAACTCCCGATGCGCCGGCGCCCGGCCCCTGGCCGCTCGACGTTTCGCTGGCCGCCTTCATTGCCGCGCGCGGCCGCCGTAATGACAGGGCGATGCAGGATAGCGTTGCTCATCCCACGCTGACCAACGGTGGTTTCGATCCCGCCCAAGCCGAAGCCTGGGCGACTCAGGGCCAAGTCGATATGGCCGACGGCGCTGCCACCCTCAAGGAAACCGCCGCCAGCCAAACCCGCCTGAGTCAAGCCTTCGTGGTGGGCCCCAACGACCGCTTCCTGTCTTTCACGTTGTCCGGCATCGCGCTGGACGACGTGGATAATGCACCGGACGACGCCTTCGAAGTAGCCTTGCTGGATGCCAACAGCGGCCTGTCGCTGTTGGGCGGCACCGGCTTGAGTCGTAATGACGCTCTGCTGAATCTGCAAGCCGACGGCCAACTGCATGCCGCCTCGCAAGTCGCCACGATCGAAAATACCGACGGCAGTCTCGGCGTGTTGGTGGATTTGTCCGGTATCGCGGCGGGCACGGTAGTCAATCTGTCGTTCGACTTGCTTGGTTTCGGTAAAGGCGCTACGGCGGAAAGCAGCCAAATCACCGTCAACCGTCTGCATTTGGGCCAGCCCTTGATAGCCAACGCCGATGCGGCGAGCACGCTGGAAGATCAAGCCGTGGACATTGCCGTTCTCGACAACGATCAGTCGCTGGGCGCCGCCGCACCGGTATTAGTGCAAGGCCCGGCGCATGGCCGGATCGAGGTGCTGGACTCCGGCTTGTTGCGCTACGTACCGGATGCGAATTGGTTCGGCGAAGACAGTTTCAGCTACCGCTTGACCCAAGACCGGCAACAATCCGGGCCGGCCCAGGTCACCGTCACGGTGACGCCGGTCAACGACGCCCCGACCATTGCTTCGCGTTCGGTCGATCTCGACAAAGACGGTTCCATCGTGGTCGATTTGCTGCATGGGGCCGAAGACGTCGACGGCGATGCCTTGAGCGTGGTGATTACCGAACCACCCGCCAACGGCAGCCTGACGCAGAACGTCGACGGCACCTGGACTTACGTGTCTAAAGCCGACAGGAACGGCAACGACGTCGTGCGCTATCGCGTCACCGACGGCCAGGCCGGCGTCGATACCGAGTTGCGCTTCGTGGGCGCGGCGGTCCACGACGCCCCGGTAGCGAAAGACGACGAGGCAACATTGGCGGAAGACGGCCGTATTCGGATAGACGTGTTG
>JAQTYP010000007.1 GCA_028688235.1 Methylomonas sp. | reverse complement strand
CGAAGAAGACACCTAAGGTCTTGGCGCCCGAGCCGAAAGCCGCGACGATACGTGAAGCCAGTCCATAGCCTGTGGATGCGCCCAAAATCAGGACGTTTTTCGGGCCGTTGGCGACGGAGCCGAAACTTTTGACATAGTCGATCTGCTCTTTGACATTGGCTTCGCAGCCGACGGGATGGGTGGTGACGCACATAAAACCGCGTACGCGAGGTTTGATAATCATGTTGCTCCTCAAATCAAAGCTTTGAAAAATGAGTGACGGACTGATCTGGCAGCCTTCTTTATTGTTAACTTTAAAGTTTATCGCATCCTTTGACCCAACAGGAAGTAATATCGATTCCTTGCGAAACCGGCGCCGGCCTTCAGAAATCGACAATGTCTCCGTGCTGCATAGGTCATGCAGCGTTATTCTTCCGGTCGGCGCCGGGTATAACGATGCTTGACTCCGGCGGGAAAATATTCCGGATCGCCGAAGGCGTGCAGCGTTACCCGTGGCAGTTGGCGTTCGGTGGGAGTGTAGTTCGCAAATTCGCTGTTTAGGCGTAATAACTGATTTTTGATAGACTCGGCAATCATGGTTACCATGCCTGCCGTTTCGTCAGTGCCGGGTAATAATTCCACGGCAATATGCAGTATTTTGTCGCCGCTTGCTGTTTCCAAGGTGTCGAGTACGAATTTACCGCTGACCCAACGCGCAATCTCCGGCTGTTCCAGCCCTACCGTAACGTTCTCCGGATAAATATTCGCGCCGTAATAGGAGACCGTGAAATCCGCCCGGCCGAATACGAAGACAAAAGGCATGTGTCTTGGCTTGAATTCTATCGGCAGGTCCAAGTCGGTTTCGGAATGAATGCCGTGGTCGTTTAGAAACTGCCACATCTGTGCGTAACTTAGTAGGCCGCCTTTGTCGGCGATGTGATAACGGATCAACGGCACCGAGTTTTCGGCCGATACCACCAGCGTATTATCGTGAACTTCGAAGAATCGACTACGGGGATCGTATTGCACCAGCGTCGGCAGGCGCGATTCGCCGAACAGTTTCCGCGCGGCCTCCGGGTGGCTTGCCAGCCAACGGCGAATGGAAATGCTCAAAGGGGTTTCGTTGCCCAGTACGCCGCCGTCGGCGGTACCGTAAAGCGAAGCCGAATCGAAACAGGGGGTGGTCGAGCCTATGCGCTCAGCAAGCAAATCGCGCCACTCTTCACTGAATACCTCGCCGGCAAACACCATTTTGGTATTGTAATTTTCCCAGGCTATCCCTTCGGCGCTGCCGCCGTCGATGACATCCTTGACGAAAGGCGGATAACCCAGTAGCACGGTTTGTTCGAAATGCGGTGCCAGTTCGCGCACGACTCTGAAAATCTCGGCCTTGTTGTTGCCGGGCGTGGACACCATCAAGGGGTAACCCTTACGGGCTAGATGCCAGCAGCATGAGGTCGTAAACAGGCCGCCTACCCAGTTGCCCAGCGCAAAGCAGATCACTGCCAACGTAGGGCGTTTGTCGGTTTGGAAGCTGTCGGCGAATACCTGCTCGAAGCGCACCGCCACGTCCAATTCGTAGGCTGCGGAACGGGGCCAGAACGTGGGTTGCCCCGTCGAGCCGGAGGATACGGCTACTCTGTCCGCTCCGAGCAGGCTGCCATCGAAACAACGCTCAGGCAACGGATAGACTTGCATGTAATTGGCCTTGTCGATCAGCGGTAGCGACTGGAAGTCCTGGTAGGTATCGATATTGCCCGGATCGATCCGATGCGTTTGTAAAAAATGCCGGTAGGCCGGTACCCGTTCCGCACACCGCTTAAATAAATCCAGCAGGTTTTGCCGCGGATCGGACGCGTCTTGTCCGGATAATAATCGATTCAAGGGTGTTCGATTAAAACGGTCTAATGGATCATCGCTGGAGGTTGGAGGTGAATGGTTCATAAGTTACCTGAAATTCCGGCATGAAAGCGTTGATAGGAAGTCTTGGAGCTGGAACCGAAAATTTAGGTTCTCCTAGATTTTTCATGGTAATAGCCAATCGATACCATATGCAAGTTGATTGAGGTAAGCGATGTGTTTGTAAGATGTTGAAATGCATGAAATTTAAAAACTCATGCAACCATTTAGATTTCAACTTGAGGCTGATTTCGTCAAATACCACGGCAAATCCTAGGGAGCCAAAATTGGAATGCCCGGTAAGTGAGGGCTTACAACATTTGATCGTCCGCAAGGAAAAAGAAATGGGGGTAAAATGATCAGGAAACCGAGAAGGCAACATTCGGTATCCGATAGGCGTTTTGATTTTAGAGCATTTTAGGGTCACGATTATCTCCCCATGATCCCAACTTTGGATTTTTTGGACTCAATTCAGCCTAGAATACGCATCCCATTTCAAGTGAATATGTCATTTGGCAAGTCAATTTCTTGATATTATAAAACAGTTCATTGAAAATCGAGAAGATCGTTGCACAGATTCTTTGCGTTGTTTCGTCTTATAGCCTTGGTTCCCCTGCTTATGATACAGGACAGTGTGGCTGGCGTTTTGGGTTTATGGATCTAAGTGGGTGGTCGTCTTTATTATGTGTTTAATTTGTATTTAAGCCCAGTAATTACTATGAAAAAAATATTGTTAATTTTGGTTGGTTGTTTTTTCTGCGTATTAACAGCTTATGCGGAGTTGTCGCTATTGAGTCAAGAGGTCCTAACCGATTCCGAAGAGCCTTTTACCAGAAGAATCTATTCATATGATTTCGATGTTGGCGAAGATGGAACTATTCATGTCGTTTATGCGAAACCCGTGCAGGGGGAAGAGCGGACGCAGATTATTTATACTCAAAAAAGAATAGGCGAAAACTGGCCTCAAGAAAGCGAAAGAGTTGTATTGGAAGAAAATGGATTATTAGCTTCTATTTCAACGGCAATTATCTATAGCCATGGAACGTCACATATAAGTTATATTGTTAGGCGACCTTTTACGGATAGTAACGGCATAACTCACGAAGAAGGCTTGGTCTATCAAACAGTAATTAATAATAATGCTGGCGAAAAAATCAATGTTTCGTCCGGAGGCTTTCATACGGTCATGCAATTGGATGCAAGCGGTCTACCTATATTCGCCAGAGAATACGAGGATTTTCTCGACGAGAATGGAAGTTTACGTTCTTTGCCGTTTCCTAAGGCCTTGCGAATACAGGTACCGAAGGGTAATAACACTTGGAGCGATAGAGAATATATTTTGAATCTCCCATCTGAAATAGATTATCGTTTAGCGACTTTTGTTTATGACAAGGAGCGCAAACGCTACCATATTTCTTACGGCAATAAAGACGCTATTTATTTAAGAAACACCTATCCGACGACCAATCCTCCCGTCGGCTCTGAATCCAAGCCTGTTTATTTCCCGCCTGGCTCAGGGCATCAATTGCGCTATGCATTTTCGGATGACTTGATCAATTGGCATGTGTCCACAATTGATGGAAGTGGCGATATTTCAGAAAATGAATTTTGGACTGATTTCATTATCGACCTGCAAGGTATGCCGTTTGTCGCCAATTTTCGCTACAAAACCGATGAACAAGGCGTGCAGCAAGGTTCAAGCAACATTATTGGCTATTTCGAGAATGACTCTTGGAATATTCAAACAGTTGCAGGTAAAACTACCGGAGCAAGCCCCCATAGAGCCGGCATGGGGGCTAAATTACTAGTGGATGTCTCCGGCTATCATGGAATATGGGATAATTCTCCGGATGCGCCCATTGATGGTGAGAACCCGCCATCAGCCGGAGCTAACGCTGGGACTGTTATGTATTATTTTAGTCCGGACGGTATCGATTGGGAAACGCGTCAGATTATCCTGAATTTTTCTTTGGAAGGTAGGGCGCGCGCTAAAATATATAATGGCAAATTATTATTTATGGGGCTGGGTGATGCCAGGGATTCAAAATTATTTTTTGCTGAATACCAAATGCCCGAGGCAAACAATAATTTATTTGAAGTCGCCACGGATAAAATGTTTTATGGGCTGGGGGAGTCAATTAAATTTCATGCGCGACTGCAAGGCGAAGGAAATGTCGATTTATACTTTGCTATTGCGGGGCCTTATAATGTAGATGGAGGTGGTGGATTGGTTCCTATCGAATCAACGCATTATTATTATATGGGGGGCGATTTCGCTTGGCATCAGGTTGATGATATATTGACTATACCACCGGTAGTTAGCGGTTTTCCCTTGTCAGAAATTAGTGGCTTTTTCTCGGAATCCATCGCCAACAATAATCAAATTCCATTTCATAATCCTGCTAGATATCGTTTATATAGTGTAGCTCTCCAAACAGGCACTTCATTGGCTTCGTTTCAAAACTTAACCCCCCTTTATATGAATGATATTCACATTTGCAATAAATTGAATTGTGCTGAGTTGATTTCTCGATAAGGTAATAAGTAATTAACTTGGCATTTTTCAGTACTCCGATAGGATGTGACGACGCAAGGAGGCGCATCTGTCACGACTGTTACGCCTCGTCGTTGACTTTACAACCTATTCGGATACGCATCTTAGTGCGTTACCAGTTGTGATCAACCACAGAATATTGGTGAGTCTATAAATTGTATTGTCTAGTACTTTCTGAATTGTTTTTCCTTGCACAAATATATGGTGAGATATGTTTTTTAAAAAAAATGATACTTATTTAACTGAAACAATAAAGGAGATGGATGAATTGCCATGTTGTCATCCTGCTTCGGTTAACTTGGATGTGGCAAACATTTATTATTCTCTTACTAAGATGTTGCGGCCTTTGCTAATAGTCGAAATTGGGTGCTTTATTGGTTTTTCCACACAGCATTTCGCGCAGGCGATTAAAGAGTTGGGTTTTGGCCGAATCATTTCTATAGACGCATTTGATTGGGATGTCGACGCTGGACGGGGCATGCAAAATCGTTTTGATGTTGCAGAATATTACAAAAACAAAGCGAATGTTGGTGCGATTGTTGAGTTTATTAAAGGTTATTCTACTGAGGTTTATCCGGCGATTGCTGATCAAATTAAGCAAAAGATAGATCTATTATATATTGATGGTGATCATTCAATTAATGGTGTTTTTGCAGATTTCAACACCTATTATAATGATGTTAGAGTTGGTGGATTTGTTATTCTGCACGATATTTATCCTGAAATGTGCGGGGTCGACGGCCCTAGGGCATTAGTTGATTGTTTAAAGGCAAAGCATGTGCCGCATAATATAGAATTGATTGAAATGCAAACCAAAGATGGTTTTGGTATTGCATTGCTTCGTAAAATTAACGACAAGCCATTGCAAGTAACTCCTATCGTTAAATTAGTCGAAAAGAGTTGGTGGCGTTTGATAAATGCATTGCCATTACGCATGAGCAGAACTTCGTTCGAAAGGCAAATTATTATTCAAGTTGTCGATGCTTTAACTCAACAGCCTATTATTGGTGTAAAGATGATTTGTCCGCAAAGGTTTAACGAAGAGCGTATAAGCGATTCAAATGGTTTAATCAATCTGTCGCATTATTTGCCAAATCGTTACTTGATGGATTTTTATGCGGAAGGATATCAGGACGCCAGAAACCAACTCTTCGACATATCCAGCGAGAAATTTTCTGGTATTGTTCGTTTGAAGTCTCTGTCTTAGGATAACCGTTCGGCTGTCTCCTAGTAATTTTCAATTTAAGCGAATTAATTTAGGCTCTTCCGTATTTCGCGGGGTAGCTCCTGGGAAAGGATGTATATGAGTGGCTTTTAACGTTAGTTGAATAAAATATATGACTTAAATATCAATTTATTATCATGGCCTTCTCCAAAGGAATCAGGCTCTTTATCCCGTTACTCCGCGAAATACGGAAGAACCCCAAAAACATCCCGAGACACCATAAATTTAACCAACGAGGCGACGACTAGATTGATAATTTATAACTGCTAAATCCTGGGTGTGGGTCGAATCCGATCAAGCATTGCCGTTCAAAGCTGCCAAGGCGCTGGCATAGTCCGGCTCGTCGGCGATTTCCTTGACCAGTTCGGTGTAAATGACGGTGTCGCTTTCGTCAATAACGATGATGGCTCTGGCTGTCAGGCCCGCCAAAATACTGTCCAACAATTCAACACCGTAATCGTGGGCGAAGTCGGAGCGGAAAGTCGACAGGGCGATGACGTGTTTGATGCCTTCGATTTCACAAAATCGCGCCTGGGCAAAAGGCAGGTCGGCGGAGATGGTCAATACCACGGCATTATTCAGATGCGCGGCTTTTTCGTTGAATTTTCGGGTCGAAGTCGCGCATGTCGGCGTGTCCAAACTGGGCACGATGTTCATGATCTTGCGCTTGCCGGCAAAGGCATCCAATCCGACATCCTGCATTTTGCGGTTGGTCAGTTTGAATTCGGGCGCTTTGCCGCCTACTGCGGGCAGATCGCCGCAGATGTTGATGGGTTTGCCTTGGAAGGTAATTGTTGACATCGAGTTTCTCCAAACATGATTTAAGACGTAAGGATTTGGTTGAAAATAACTTCTCGCACTCTGGGTGCCTTGTTCACACGCTTTGCGATTTGGCTCCGGGAATCCCTGTCGGAACGACGTTTTTTAACTTAAGATTCCGTCAATAATGACTTTCCGATTTTCGAATGCCTTGGGGCGAATTCATTCGCCCCAGTTCCGTGCACCTTAATGGTACCTGGTGCCGTTATTTCTTCCGCTTCGTGAAATCGATCAGGCGCTTGCGCTTCTTGATTTGCCTATCGCTCAGTTTGTTCTTTTGGCCGTGGAAAGGGTTCTCGGGCGATTTAAAGATTAGCCGAACCGGCGTACCTTTCAATCTCAACTGATCGCGGTAATAGTTCATCAAATAGCGCTTGTAGGCGCTTGGCAGCGAATCGGTTTGTACGCCGTGAATCACGACTATAGGCGGATTGCGGCCGCCTTGATGTGCGTATTTCAACTTGATGCGGCGGCCTCCAACCAGCGGCGGCTGATGGGCGGAGACGGCGTCGTTCAGGATGCGGGTCAGTTCCGGAGTGGACATGTCTATCATCGCTGCATCGTACAGGCTATGCACGACGTCGAACAGCTTGCCGACGCCGCTGCCGTGCAGGGCCGAAATCGGGTGTTTTTCGGCGAAATCCAGAAACGACAGCTTCATCTCTATCTGTTTTTTGACGAATTCGCGGTGTTCGGCGTTCAGGCCGTCCCATTTGTTCAAGCCTATGATCAAGGCGCGGCCGGCCTCCAGCACCAGACCCAGAATATGGGCATCCTGGTCGGTAACGCCCTCGCGGGCATCGATCAGGTAAATCACGACGTGAGCTTTTTCTATGGCCTGTAGCGATTTGATGATGCTGAACTTTTCGACCGTTAAGGAAACCCTGGCTCTGCGGCGCATGCCGGCGGTGTCTATCAGCGTGAATTTTTGGCCATTGCGCTCGAACGGAATGTATATGCTGTCGCGGGTGGTGCCGGCTTCGTCGAACACGACGACGCGCTCTTCGCCCAGTAGTCTGTTGACCAGTGTCGATTTGCCGACGTTAGGGCGGCCGACTATCGCGATGGCGATGCCGGGATCGATTTCTTCGGGGGTCTCTTCGTCCGCAGGAATCAATGCGTCGATATGGCCCAATAGTTCATGGACGTTGCGGCCGCGCGAGGCGGCAATCGGCACAGGTTCGCCCAGGCCCAGGCTGTAAAAGTCGTGGGTTACGGTGTTGCTGTCTATGCCGTCGATTTTATTGACCACCAGCACGACGGGCTTGCCGAGTTTGCGTAGCGTGTCGGCGATGGCTTCATCGGAAGCGTTGATGCCGTCGCGGGCGTCGACCAGGAAGAATACGACATCGGCTTCCTGCAGCGCGATTTCGACTTGTTTTTTAGCGAAGGCATCTATGCCTTCCAAGTCGTCGGTGATGCCGCCGGTGTCGACGACCAGACAATCGCGTTCACCGCGTTTGACACGGCCGTATTGGCGATCACGGGTCAAGCCCGGATAGTCGGCGACAAGAGCCTCACGGCTGCGAGTCAGGTAATTGAATAAGGTGGATTTGCCGACGTTGGGGCGGCCCACCAGGGCTATGACTGGTAACATGATTATCTCGCTCTCAAGGCTGCGAGGGAGCCGTCTTTGGCGTAAATATAGACCGTGCCGTCGACAACGACCGGATTGGCTTCGATAGGCGAGCTGGCGATTTGTGTTCGGCCCAGCATGCGGCCGTCGCTGATGGACAGCCAATGCACATAGCCCTCGAAATCGCCGACCACGACGTAATTATCGTAAACCACGGGGGCTGTCAGTTGCCGGTTGTGCAAGTCTTTTTGTTTCCACAGTGATGCACCGTTGCGCTGATCCAGCTGGGAGACCTCGCTATGGGTGTCGGTGATGTATAAATAGCGGAAATCGACGCTGATGCCGGCGTAAGATGAGATGTCGGGGTTGCGCCAGATCACGTCGCCGTCCACTTCGGATACCGAGGAGGTGCCGCCGGTGAAGCTGGAAATGAAGATGGCGCCGCGACTGTGTACCGGATCGACGTCCAGATCCACCAGGCGCTCGACTTCGGAGCGGCCTGTCGGCATGGCAATGGTCGCTTCCCATAGGCTTTTGCCGTCGCTAAGTTGCAAGGCTTGCATCTTGCCGTTAGCCGATCCGATCACGACGGCTTTTTCGACGATGATGGGGGCACCGGCCCCTCGTATGCTCAAAGCCGGTACGCTGCTTTCGGAAAGCCAGATTTGGGAACCGTCGGACTCACGAAGGGCTATGACCTTTCCGTCGGTGGTACGGACGACGACGACTCCGTCGGCGACTACCGGTACGGCCTGCACCTCGCTAGGTACGGTCGTTATCCAGCGTTGCTCGCCAGTGGCGATATCGTAGGCCGCCACTTCCCCGGAGGTACAACCCATGACCAGGACGTTTCGCCCCAAACCGGGGCCCGCCGAGTAGCTCAATTCGGCATTGGACTCCCAGATCAGGTCGCCGTCGACGGTGCTTCGGGCTTGTAACGTGCCTTTGCGATCGGCGGCATAAACGCGGTCGGCCTGAACGGTCGGAATCAGTTTTAAAAACTGCTTGTCGGCTCCGCTACCGACCGAGGTTTTCCATATCGGATCGATTTGTAACTCGGCCGTGTATTCAGTCAATACGGCAGGTGGGTCGGTGGCGTCCTCGTCACCGAATAGGCTGTCGGATAGGCCCGAAACCAGGTCGCGCCCGGCATCCAGCGCGGTACATCCCGACATCAGCGGCAAGCAGGCCAATAGAATCGGTAGGATACGTGATGGGTTAAGCGCGGCTGTCAGCATTCGTGTCTTGGTCAAGTGTTTAATTGGCGTTAGCCGGGTCGAAAGCCGGTGCGGCAATATCATCCAGTTTGAACTGTGCCAACGCCGTGGCCTGACCCGTCCTGATCGCGTTTTGATAGGCATTGCGGGCGTCGTCCAAGCGGTTCATCGCGACATATAAATCGCCTTCCAGTTCGTCGTAGCTTGCTGAGAAGCCTTCGGTTTTGCTTGGGTCGACCGCGGCGATCAGCTTCAAGCCTTCTTCGTGTTGTCCGGTTGCCAGCAGCAATTGCACTAGCCGCAAGCGGGCTACGTGTTGCAATTCCTCGGTGCCGGCTTTTTGTATTTGCTGCTGTAATATGGCTTTGGCCGCTTCTAAATCGCCTTGCGCGACTTTACTCTTGGCTTTTGCCAACGCGGCGAAATGGGCATAGGCCGATGAACCGTGTTCGGCAGCAAGTTGGTCGGCCAGTTTTTCGACCGATGCGTTATCGTTTTTGCCGGCGCCGTCCAATAGGTTTTGATAGAGCTGCGAAGCTTGTTGGCGTTGTCCCAGTTGATGGTTTTGCCAGAGGTTCCAGCCTGTCACCAAGACGATTGCGCTGATCACGCCGGCAATCAATGAGGTGTTGTTGGCTTCCCACCATTTTTTCAGCTGTTCGATTTGTTCTTCTTCGGTATCGTAAATAGCCACGGTATTTCCCTGTTTTAATTAAGCAAGAGGTTTGTTTTGGTGCCAGTCTTCGAGGATTTGTAACAACGCACTGTGGGTCAAACTGACTTGTTCCTGTTCTATGCGTAGCGATTTTAACGCGACTTCGCCGCGCGCGGCCTCGTCTTCACCAATGATGATCGCAAATTCGGCGCCGGATTTGTCGGCTTTTTTGAACTGGCTTTTGAAGCTGCCGCCGCCGCAGTTGACCTGTAACTTCAATCCGTCAATAGCGTTGCGGATTTGTTCACTGAGCAACAAGCCGGCTTTTTCCGCTTCGGTACCCACTCTTATCATGTAGACATCCACGCTAGACGCAATATTAACGGTATCGAGCTGCTCGACCAGTGCCAGTATGCGCTCCATGCCCATCGCAAAACCTATCGCGTGATTGGCTTTGCCGCCTAGTTGTTCTATCAGGCCATCGTAACGGCCGCCGGCGCAAATAGTGCCCTGGGCGCCGAGGTCGTCGGTGACCCATTCGAAGACGGTTTTGCCGTAATAATCCAGGCCGCGTACCAAGCGGGTATTCAATTCGTAAACGATACCCAGGTCGTCCAGCATGGTTTTCAGGCTATCGAAGTGCCTTAAGCTTTCTTCGCCTAAGTGTTCCAGCAGCACAGGCGCCTCGCGCAACATCGGCAGCATGTCGGGATTCTTGCTGTCCAGTATACGCAAGGGATTGGTTTCCAAGCGACGCAAGCTGTCTTCGTCCAGCACATCGATATGTTGTTTGAAATAGCCGACTAAGTGGCCGCGGTAGGCGGCGCGTTCTTCGGTGGTACCCAGGGAGTTCAGTTGCAATGCGACATTGTCTCGTATGCCTAGCTTGCGCCACAGTCTGTCGGTCAGTTGTATCATCTCGGCATCGACGTCGGGTCCGGCCATGCCATAAGTTTCGACGCCCAGTTGATAAAACTGGCGGTATCTGCCTTTTTGCGGGCGCTCATGCCGAAACATCGGGCCGTAATACCATAAACGATGGCTTTGATTATGCAACAAGCCGTGTTCCAGACAGGCGCGCAGGCAGCCTGCCGTGCCTTCCGGACGCAGCGTCAAGGAATCGCCGTTTCTATCGTCGAAGGTATACATTTCCTTTTCGACGATGTCGGTGACTTCGCCTATCGAGCGTTTGAACAACTCGGTTTTTTCGACGATAGGCAGGCGGATTTCCTGATAGCCGTAGGATGCCAGAACCTGGCGGGCGTTGTGTTCCAGCCACTGCCAATAAGGGGATTGTTCGGGCAGAATGTCGTGCATTCCGCGTATGGCCTGAATGGCCTGCTGATTTTTTGCCATATACGATGATCGATGCCGGGCTATTTACTGATAGCGGATTTGACTTGACTGGCCTCGGACGAGGTCGGAAATAAGGTGATTAACTGTTCTTTATAATTTTCCGCATCTTGATGGTTGCCCAGCGCGCGTTCGGTCTGGAAAGCGAACCACAGGGTTTCCGGGGTTGGTTTGGCGACCGCCAGATAGCGTTCCAAAAAGGCCCGAGCCGACATATATTCCTGCTTGTTATAGCTGATTTTCATCAGCTCTTGCAGCGCCGCCGAATATTCCGGATTGGCCTGCAGTGCGCGGCGAAAATACTCCTCGGCTTGCGTAGCGTCATTTTGCCGCAAGCGGCAAAGACCGATGTTGCTCAACGCCAGCCAGGGGCGTTTGTTGAGCGGCGAGTCCAGAGATTCCTGCAATAGGGTAGTACCCTTTTCGAGCTGGTTTCGCTCGCACAAAAACCGGCCGAAATTGTTTTTGATGCTGTGATTGTCAGGGTCTTTATCGATGGCCGCCTGGTAAAAATCGGCGGCTTGTTCGTCGTTCTTCATGCGCTCGTAATAGACCGCCAGTGCATTCAGGATATCGGGATTTCTGGAATCCATGCTGTAAGCGATGTCGAGCTTTTCCTTGGCGACTTCCAGCATGTTCATTTCCAGATAACGTACGCCCATTTGCAAATTCAGCGTGGCTTTTTCGCTGCTGCTCATGCCGTCGCTGCCAAAATCGGGTATCAGTGCGCAAGCGCCGGTCAACGTGCAGGCCAGCGTGAATGAAATAAGGCGCAAGCGATGTGGGTGAGACATGATTATTGAGTCCTTGCAGCTTGTGCGCGCACTTTCAAATGGCGACGGCTCTTGTCCTGAACTTGGCCTACCAGTTGTCCGCAGGCCGCATCTATGTCTTCGCCGCGGGTTTTGCGTATCGTCGTGACGATGCCGGCGTTATGTAATATGTCCCGAAATTTCAGAATGGTTGCCATGTCCGAACAGCGATAGTCGGATTGGGGGAAGGGGTTGAACGGAATCAGGTTGATTTTGGACGGCACGTTCTTCAGCAGCTTGGCCAATGTTTTGGCATCGGCCTCGCTATCGTTGATACCGGCCAGCATGACATATTCGAACGTGATGTGCTTGCGCGGGCCGATTTTGGCGTATTCTCGGCAGGCCCCCATCAATTCCGCCAGTGGGTATTTTTGATTGATGGGTACCAGTTGGTCGCGTAATGCGTCGTTCGGGGCGTGTAGCGATACAGCCATACTGACGTCGCAGGCATCGGCCAAACGGTGCATGGCCGGTACGACGCCGGAGGTGCTGACGGTGACGCGGCGTTTGGAAAGTCCGAAGGCAAAGTCGTCCATCATCAGATTCATTGCCGCGACGACGTTATCGAAATTCAATAAGGGTTCGCCCATGCCCATCATCACGACATTGGTGATACGGCGATCGGGGCCCAGGCGCTCTTGGGCGAGATAAAGCTGCCCTATGATTTCGGCGGTAGTTAAATTGCGGTTGAAGCCTTGCTGCGCGGTCGAGCAAAAACTGCAGGCCAAGGCGCAGCCGACTTGCGATGAAATGCACAAGGTGGCGCGGCGTTCTTCCGGAATATAGACGGTTTCTATCCGATTACCGCAATGGGTCTGCATGGCCCATTTGCAGGTGCCGTCCGACGCCAATTGCTCGGCGACGATTTCCGGCGTCTTGATTTCACAGTGATCCTTCAGATAGTTGCGCAAGTGTTTACTCAGGTTGGTCATCTCGTCGAAGTCGACGATGCCTTCCTGATAAATCCATTTCAGCAACTGGGTGGCGCGAAAGGGTTTTTCGCCCAGACCGACAAAAAAGGCCTGCAGGCCTTTCCTGTCGAAATCCAGCAAATTGACCAACGCCGAATTAACGGATGCGGTCGCAGAGTTCATCAGCGGAGAAGAAGTAAGCGATTTCTCTCGCAGCAGATTCTGGCGCATCGGAGCCGTGAACGGCATTTTCGTCGATGCTGACTGCAAAGTCGGCGCGGATGGTGCCGGGAGCCGCTTCTTTAGGATTGGTAGCGCCCATCAGGTCACGGTTTTTCAATACCGCGTTTTCGCCTTCCAATACTTGTACAACGACGGGGCCGGAAATCATGAAGCTAATCAAGTCTTTGAAGAAACCGCGTTCTTTATGCTCGGCATAAAAGCCTTCGGCTTGTTCTTGACTCAGTTGCAACATTTTGGATGCGACGACGCGCAGGCCGTTTTTTTCGAAGCGGCTGACAATTTCCCCAATCACGTTTTTAGCGACTGCATCAGGCTTGATGATTGAGAAAGTACGTTCGATTGCCATTAGTTAAACTCCAGTTTGGGTTAATGATGAAAAATGGGTGCATTATAGCGCGTTTAGATAGACAGTTTTTCGACGCGACGGTCGCCGCCGTAGAACCAGTTTACCAGCATGCGCGAGCCGGTGATTGCCGTGAACATCGATGTCAAAATGCCTATGGACAAGACCACCGCGAAGCCTTTGACGGGGCCTGTGCCGAAACCGAACAGTAACAGAGCCACCAGTAAGGTGGTGACGTTGGAGTCCAGAATCGTCGCGAAGGCTTTTTCGTAACCGACGAAGATGCTGGCTTGAGGGCTATTGCCGCCGCGAAGTTCCTCGCGTATGCGTTCGTTGATCAGCACATTGGCGTCCACCGCCATGCCGACCGTCAACACGATGCCGGCCATGCCGGGCAGGGTCAAGGTGGCTTGCAATAACGAAAGAATGGCGATCAACAATACCAGGTTGAAAATCAGTGCGAAATTGGCAATCAAGCCGAAGCTGCGGTAATAGATGATCATGAATACGACGACCAACAGGAAACCGATATTGATGGACATCATGCCTTGGTCGATGTTTTCCTGTCCCAAGCTGGGGCCGACGGTGCGTTCTTCGACGATCTCGACGGGTGCCGCCAGTGCGCCGGCCCTAAGCAATAGGGCCAAGGTGCGGGCTTCTTGCGGGCTATCTAGGCCGGTGGTTTGAAAGCGTTTGCTGAATGAGTCGCGTATCGTCGCGACACTGATGACTTTTTCTATTTTTTCTTTGTGTTGAACTTTTTGGCCGTCGACGATCTGGGTATCGGATTTATATTCGATGAAGACCACAGCCATCGGTTTGCCGATGTTTTCTTGGGTCAGTTTGCCCATTTTCTTGGCGCCAACGCCGTCCAGCGTGATGAATACCGCAGGTTGGCCGTCCTGGTCCAAGCCGGAAGAGGCGTCGGTGATCTGGTCGCCGGTGACGATGACAGCACGTTTCAGCAAAATAGGCGAGCCGTTTTTGTCTTTATACAAACGACTGGTAGGCGGTACGTGGCCTTCGACGGCGGATTTGACATCGTGTTCGACATCGACTAGGCGGTACTCCAGCGTGGCCGTAGTGCCCAGCAATTCTTTGGCGCGAGCGGTATCTTGCACGCCGGGCAATTGCACGACGATACGGCTGCTGCCTTGTTGTTGGATAATCGGTTCAGCCACGCCTAATTCATTGACCCGGTTGCGCAGCGTCGTGATGTTTTGCTCCAGCGCCGCCTTTTTGATCGCAATGATTTCGCGCTCTGGCAGGGACAGCAGGAATTCGTTAGCTCCGCTTTCGTTCAAATCGAGGTTGCGAAAATCCTTGTTCAATACTTCTACGGCAGCCGCACTGGCTTCTTCGTTGGCCAGTACTACTTTGATGCCATCGGCTTCCTTGTTGATCGTCTGATAGCGGATTTTTGCCTCTCTGAAGGCGCTACGAATATCATTGACATAGCGTTCATCAGCCTGCTTCAGTGCGGTGTCCATGTCCACTTCCAATAGGAAATGCACGCCGCCGCGCAAATCCAGTCCCAGATACATGGGCTCTGCGCCAAGGGTATTGAGCCAGCTCGGCGTGGCGGGTGCCAGATTCAGTGCGACGGTGGCCTGGGTCGACATTTTGCTCCTGAGCATGTCGGCGGCCTTCATCTGTTCGTCGGTATTACCGAAGCGAGCCAGGATTATGCCGTCTTTGAATTCGAACGCCTTGGGGCTTAATCCCGCTTGTTTCAAGCT
This sequence comes from Methylomonas sp., assembly GCA_028688235.1. Lineage (GTDB taxonomy): Bacteria > Pseudomonadota > Gammaproteobacteria > Methylococcales > Methylomonadaceae > Methylomonas. The sequence goes on along the minus strand of JAQTYP010000007.1, from coordinate 7,014 downwards.
GTCGGCAACGGCATCGGCTTGGCTTTGTTGCAGCGGCGTGGCGTTACTGGAAGCAAGCTGCACTGCGGGGTCGTTGCCGAAAATATTGGGAAGGGCATACAGAATGCCGAAAACCAGAACGGTCAGGACCAGAATGTTTTTCCAGAGGGGGAAATGATTTTGCATAGGGTTCCGTTAAAAGCAGTGACAGCGGTGCTGTGAGCAATGATCGGTGTGTCTTTGGTGCGGGAGCTTGAAAACTTAATCTTTAGGCTTTTTATTCAAAGACTTATAGGTGCCTTTTGGCATCATGTTGGCAATCGCGTGGCGTTGGACTTGGATAAAGCTGTTGTCTGCAACTTCCAGTTTGACGAAGTTGTCGTCCAATTCCGCCACTTTGCCCAAAATTCCGCCGGTGGTCACCACTTCCGCGCCTTTGTTCAGAGCGGCCAGCATTTGTTTTTGCTCTTTGTTGCGTTTGGACTGGGGGCGAATGAACAGGAAATAAAAAAATATCAAAATGCCGAGCGGGAACAGCATGCCTTCGAAACCGGGTTGTTGTGCGGCTGGTGCGGCTTGGGCCATGGCATCGGAGATAAAAAAGCTCATCGTTATCCTCGTAAAAATTATTATTGTCGTGTTGTAATGGATGATTGGCGTCTGGCCAGAGAGTCGGGCATTATGCCATATTCATGCGCGTTCTCGCATGCCGGTTTGTGTTTTGAGTTGGTATCAAAAACAACGACCTATGTGTTGGCCCAGTTTCACCGGTCTACCGGCAATCAGTTCCTCATCCCAAACGGCTTTATCTTCACCGAGCAGTACGATGATGGTCGAGCCCATGTTGAATCGGCCCATTTCGGCGCCTTTTTGCAAGACAGGGGCATTTTCAGCGTAGTGCCAGGTTCTAGGTTCGCTGATCGTTGGCGGCGTTACGACGCCGTGCCAAACCGTCTCGACGCTGGAGACAAAAATCGCTCCGACCAGTATCAGTGCCATGGGGCCAGCTGCGGTTTCGAATAAGCAGACTACGCGTTCGTTACGGGCGAACAGATTTGGCACGCCTTCGACGGTGGCCGAGTTGACGCTGAACAAGCGGCCGGGAATGTGTACCATTTCTTTTAAAGTGCCCGTCAATGGCATATGCAAGCGGTGATAATCCTTGGGGGATAGGTAAAGGGTGGCAAAGGAGCCGTTTTCGAAGGCCTTGGCGCGCTCGGCGTCGCCGCCTAGTAATTCCAATGCCGTGTAGTCGTGGCCTTTGGCTTGGAAGATGCGTCCTTGTTCGATGGCGCCGGCTTGGCTAACGACCCCGTCGGCAGGGCAGGCGATTGCGTCGGTTTCGCTTGCAATCGGACGGGCGCCGTCTTTCAATTCGCGGGTGAAAAAATGGTTGAAGCTGGCATAGTGGTCCGGACTTTCGAACTTGGCTTCGGCCATGTCGACGCCATAGAGGCGTATGATCGTTTTGATGAACAGGTTTTTCCATAGCGGATTTTCGCAATGGGTCAGTTTGGACATCAACGCGGACAATGCGTGATGTGGTAAGGCGTATTGGGGCAGAACGGTTAAAAGTTGTTTCGTGTTCATGGTTCCGATTCGGGGGTTTTTCCGCTGATAAAATAGGCAAAGGCGATGACTTCGGCGACGGCGGTATAGAGCTCCTGGGGGATTTCATCCCCTAAGGGAATCTGGGCCAAGATTCTGGCCAGTTCGGGCTCGTTTTGCAGGGGTACGCCGTGTTTTTCGGCAATCGCCAGAATTTGCTGAGCGGTAAAGCCTTCGCCTTTGGCCGTTACCTTGGGGGCGTTTTTGCCGTCATACTGCAGGGCGACGGCGATGTCGGCGTTGTAATAGGTTTTACCGCTCACGTTGTCTAGGGTAGGTTGACCAATTGCGGGGGGCGCCAGTCGGGCTTTCGATGTTCTGCGATCACCGTGGTATAAATGCCGCCGCGCACATTGAACTCGGCGCGCAGGCGCATGAAGTTGGGGGAAATAGTCGCGACGATGTGATCGAGTATCTCGTTGGTGACGGCTTCGTGAAAGGCGCCGCGTTCGCGGAAGGTCCACATATAGAGTTTCAGCGATTTCAACTCGACACACAGTTTGTCCGGTACGTACTCTATGATCAATTTGGCAAAATCGGGTTGGCCTGTCATCGGGCACAGGCAGGTGAATTCCGGGATGTCGATGCGTATCGTAAAGTCGCGAGTCGGTCTTGGATTTTCGAAAGTGGTCAGGTCGGAGCTGGGTTTTGTAGTCATTGCAAGTTTTTAGTCGATTAGAACGGTGCGGCGGCTAAGGTTAGCTGCGTAGAATGAATTTTATCAGCTATCGCCGCGGAAGAAATTAAAGTTTAAATCAATGGCTTGCGGGTGAGCTGAAGAATGTTGTGATGCCGGTTGGATTTTGAACTTTTCTTGAGCGCCTGGGTCTTCTTTTTTGGTTAAAATTATGATTGCAAATCAGCTATCGTTACCGACAGGAGGCGAAGATGGACGTTAACATGAATATCAATAAGTCGATTGACTTATCCAAAACAAAATCAGTGGGCGCTGCAAATACGGCCGAAGCGAAAAATGTTCCCGTCGCTCCGGAAGAAAGAGATGGCGATAAAGAGAACAGTATTGGCCAAGATAACATCAGCTTATCTGCGGAAGCCTTAAAATTATCCAGCACTTCGGTTTCGCCCGCCGTGAACAACCAAACCCAGATGCCGGACCAGGATAAAGTAAAAGAGTTGCTCGCAAAGACCGTGGAAGCGATACGAAATAACCCTGGCCAGGCGAAAGCAGCCTTATCCTCTATCTCTTCCAGTAATGTCGGTCGATTGTTAGCCGAAACTATCACTGCCTGAATAACTTCTTTCGGGCCGTAACTTCGTTAAATTGTTCCATCTGAGCTTGGGCGATGCGGGATTTTTTTGACGCAGTGGTCGGGTGAGTTTTTCGCGACATGCCGCCGGTAATTAGGGGAGGGAAATTGCGACTCGCTGCAAATGTGAAGCGGGTATGGTTTTTTGTCGACCTGAAAAATCATTTCGTCCACGAAAGCAATTAATTGCCAGCTATCGGATTGCCGCCCAAAGGATGAGCGAAAAATCAGCAACAAACTGATTTATTGCGTGTGATTTGTGGACTAACTGCAGGTTTTAGAGGTATTGAGGCAAAGCCTGCGCATGAATAATCTCGTTTTGCCGGTGCTTACCGCTCGCGTAAGGGCAAATATCTTGTTGACTATTTCATCAAGGTTTCTGTGTCGCTACGAATGATGCACGCATCGCCGTCGCGTTATACTTTCGTCTTCCGCTTTGTTAAAATCCGCCGGCTTTTGTCTCGCTGCAGCCCGATTAAATAGGGCTTACAGATGGCGAGGCCTATTTTTTCCGCAGATTTTGACAACATGCCTAAACCAGACCTGATATCGTTATTCCGCCCTGAAGTTCTTGCGTTGTCCGCTTATCATGTCGCCGACGCCAACAATCTCATCAAACTCGATGCCATGGAAAATCCCTATGGCTGGCCGGAAAAGATACAAGACATCTGGCTGGAACATTTAAAAAATTGTCCGATGAATCGCTATCCGGATCCGGAAGCCAAGGCTTTGGCCGAGGTGTTGCGGCATAGCAACGGTATTCCCGAACAAGCGGGCTTGTTATTGGGTAATGGATCGGACGAGATCATCCAGATTCTGCAAATGGCCTTGCCTCCCGATGCCGTCGTGCTCGCACCGGAACCGGGTTTTGTGATGTATAAACAAATCGCCCTCAGTTTGGGCTTGCGCTATCACGGCATTCCGCTGCTGGCTGACGGCTTCGATTTGGATGCACAAGCGCTGCTGGCAGCGATCGAGACGCTCAAGCCGGCCTTGATTTTCCTGGCATATCCAAATAATCCGACCGGTAATTTATTCGATACACAGGTTATTGAAGACATGCTGGCGATGGCTCCTGGCTTGGTCGTAGTGGATGAAGCCTACGCGCCTTTTGCCGATGCCAGTTTCATGACTCGATTACAGGATTACCCGAACCTGCTGGTCATGCGCACCGTTTCCAAACTGGGGTTGGCCGGTTTGCGCCTGGGCTTTCTGGCGGGCGACTCGGCGATATTGGATCAACTGAACAAGGTTCGCCTGCCTTATAACATCAATTGTCTGACACAGGAAACCGCCCGCTTCGCATTGGAGCACCAAGAATTTCTGCTGGAGCAAACCCGAACGATATGCCTGCAACGTAGCGAGGTGTTGGCTGCGCTGCATGGGATAAGCGATATCGAAGCCTATCCGAGTTCCGCCAACTTTATTCTGTTCCGTACCCTGAAAAAACCAGCGGATGAGGTATTTGCATCGCTGAAGGCCCGGGGTATCTTGATCAAGAATTTGTCGCCCCAAGGCGGACTGTTGAGTAACTGCCTGCGGGTTACGATAGGCAAACCCGAAGAAAATCAGGCGTTCATCGATGCCCTGCATGGCGCGTTAACGGAATCCCTCTGAGTACCCGTCTTTGATTGTCTGCATCCCGCCGGCATTAAGGCTTTCAATAATCGGCGGCAGTAAGGTATATTTGCCGCAAAAACAATAATAAATAAATTAAGTGCACTGCACTTGCACCATCACGCAACAGGAGTTTTACCTATGAATGAAGGCGTCGATACTTCAAAGCGCCAGTTTCTAACTTCCGCCTTGTCGGTGGTTGGAGCCGTCGGAGCCGGTTATCTGGCCGTTCCGTTTCTGTCCCAAATGCAACCGAGCGCCAAGGCTATGGCCGCCGGCGCGCCGGTTGAAGTCGATTTAAGCAAGATGGAGCCGGGGCAGTTGATACGGGTTGCCTGGCGCGGCAAGCCTGTATGGATACTGAATAGAACGCCGGAGGTCATAGAGACCTTGGGAACGTTGGACGCTAAACTGGCCGATCCCAATTCCAATGAATCCATCCAGCCAGACTCCAGTAAAAACCCCCTGCGATCGATCAAGCCCGAAATTTTCGTTGCCGTCGGTCTCTGCACGCATCTAGGTTGCTCGCCAACCTTTCGCCCGGAAATTGCGCCTAGCGACCTTGGAAACGATTGGAAGGGCGGATTTTTCTGCCCATGCCACGGCTCGTGGTTCGATCTGGCCGGTCGAGTGTTTCGCGGCGTTCCCGCCCCGACCAATCTCGAGATTCCTCCCTACCGTTATGTAAACGACCATCTGATCATCGTCGGCGAAGACAACGAGGCAAGCGCAGCATGAAAGAAAGAATGAATCAATGCAGCCAATGGCTGCTGGAGCGTTTCCCGATCTCGGATTTGTGGAACGAGCACATGGCGCATTACTACGCGCCTAAAAATTTCAATATCTGGTACTTCTTCGGCTCTTTGGCCTTGTTCGTACTGGTCAACCAGTTCATTACCGGCATTTTGCTGACGATGAACTATAAACCGGATGCCAAATTAGCCTTCGATTCCGTAGAGTACATCATGCGCGACGTCAACTGGGGTTGGTTGGTGCGTTACATGCACTCCACCGGTGCGTCGGCGTTTTTCATCGTTGTTTATCTACACATGTTTCGTGGATTGGTTTACGGCTCGTTCAAACAACCTCGCGAGCTGATCTGGATCTTCGGCATGCTGATCTTCGTTTGCCTGATGGCTGAAGCCTTCATGGGCTATTTGTTGCCTTGGGGGCAAATGTCCTACTGGGGGGCGCAGGTCATCATCTCTCTGTTCAGCGCTATTCCCGTCGTCGGCGACGAATTATCGCTTTGGATACGCGGCGACTACGTGGTATCCGACGCTACGCTGAACCGCTTCTTCGCGTTTCACGTCATCGCCGTGCCGTTGGTGTTATTGATTCTGGTATTCCTGCATATCGTGGCATTGCACGAAGTGGGCTCGAATAACCCGGACGGTATCGAAATCAAGGAAAACCTGAATTGGAAAGGCCACCCATTGGACGGCATTCCGTTCCACCCTTATTATACCGTCAAGGACATCGTTGGTGTCGGCGTGTTCATGTTCTTCTTCGCCGTGGTGATATTCTACGTGCCGGAGATGGGCGGTTTCTTCCTGGAGCACGCCAACTTCATTCCAGCCGACCCTCTGAAAACGCCGGAACATATCGCCCCGGTCTGGTATTTTACGCCGTTCTACGCGATCTTACGCGCCGTTCCGGATAAATTCGCCGGTGTCATCGCGATGGGGGGTGCGATTGTCGTGTTATTCATGCTGCCCTGGCTGGACCGCAGTCCGGTTAAATCCATCCGTTACCGCGGCGGCATTTTCAAAAAAGCCGTCTTGCTGTTCGTAATCGCCTTCATTGGCTTGGGTTACTTGGGTACTCAACCCGCCACGCCCGGCGCAACCACCGTGGCCCGTTTATTGACGGCGGTTTATTTCGGCTTCTTCCTGCTAATGCCCTTGTACACCCGCTGGGAGAAAACCAAGCCGGTACCCGAACGCTTGACCGAACAACGCACGTTGGAGGATCGCATCCCCGAGATTAAGGCTCTGATCGGCGAAGTCGTAAGTGTCGAAACCACACCAGGCATGACGGGCGCAACCGTCGTAAAAAGAAAACCGAACTGGCCGGGCGTCAAAGCCGTGTTGATTCGTTTTGCCATCAATCTGAAAAAGAGCCTGGATTAAGTCATGAAAAAAGTTCTTTATACTCTTTTACTATTATTGCCTCTGACCGTCAACGCTAGCGGTGGCGGAATACGGCTGGAATCGGCCGACATCGATTTGTCGGATAGCGCTTCGTTGGAACGTGGGGCCAAGCACTATGTTACCTATTGTTTGGGGTGCCACTCGGCCAAGCATATCCGTTACAAACGCATCGCGCTGGACCTGAAGCTGGACGAAGCCGAGATCTTGAAAAATGTCGCGCCTTTTGGAGCCGGGATTTACGACCAAATGCATTCGGCCATGAATGGTCACGACGCGGAAAAATGGTTCGGCACCACCCCGCCCGATCTGTCGTTGATCGCCCGTTCCCGCGGTGCCGATTGGTTGTATAGTTATTTGAAGGGATTTTACAGCGATCCCGGCAAGCCGAC
>JAQTYP010000281.1 GCA_028688235.1 Methylomonas sp. | reverse complement strand
TGCTCTTCCGATCTGTTTTCCTCGCTGACCGCCAGCGCGAACAAATTGACCCAATCCATGGTGCCGACCGGCAAATTTGGGGTTTGCCGGGAATTTCGCCGGTCAGCTGCTTATAAAGAGCCGCGGCCCTACGTTTGACTTTCATGCCGCCCGGCAGTAGGCCTTCTTCGCGCATACCGCGTTCGACGCAGGCCTGCATGACCCGCCAAATATCGATAAGCCGTTGCCTAATCTGCTGCTCGTCCAGCCAGGCCTTTTCGTTCGCCATCATCAACGCACTGACAGGCAAATGCGTTTGCCGGCACAGTTTCAGCATTTCCGCACCCGTTTTAAATGGATACGGCAGACAAGTATCGTCGTTGCTCAAACGGTCGCTGGCGGAATGGACGCCGGTCACGACGAAGCCGCCGCCCACCGAATAATAATCGCTTCGAATCAGTTCATGATCGCCTCCAGCGTAGGCGGTAAAACGCATGCCGTTGGAATGATAGGGCAACACCTTGCGTAGAAACAGCAAATCACTTTTTTCGTTAAAGGCAATAGCATGGCGCCGCAGCAGTCGAATCCGGCCGCTGTCTCGAATGGCCGCCAGCCGTTCCGGTATCTCGGTAGGATCGATCAGGTCGGGCGCCTCGCCTTCGAGTCCCAGCAGGACCGCATTATCGGTGCCGTGGCCTTTACCGGTCGCAGCCAGCGACCCGAACAACTCCACTCGAATACGCAAGACTTGGCCGATCAAGCCTCGTCGCTCCAAATCGCCGGCAAATGTCGCTGCCGCCCGCATGGGGCCGACTGTATGAGAACTCGAAGGGCCTATGCCGATCTTGAAGATATCGAATACGCTGATAGCCATTGCAGTCACCCGGTTAATTAAATTCGCCTAAGACTATAGCACCGAGATCACCCAGCTCGAATAGCGAATAATCCGCGAAAAGGCGTTCGATAGCGGCCGGCCCGATCTTTTGAATCGCTTTTACCATTTCTATGCTCTGGCATTATACTTAGGCTTTCCATGTCTTTTGCGCTTCAAAATTCGCCGCTTCATTAGAAGTGGATAGGGCCGGGAACCTGCAAACCGAAACTTGAAAAGCGATGGCCGTGGACACTTTCGGCTGAACGGCGCGAATCCGTTCCTTATAAGGCATCACAGTGGATATGGCGGATGAATGTGCGGCGTATAATCGGATTTTCAATCGTACTTGCTCAGCTTGGCTGCGCCACGTTGAGCCGTGAAGAGTGCATGCGCGGAGATTGGTATGGCGTGGGCGTTGCCGATGGCCGTAGCGGTCAAATCGGTGGCAGAGTCGATGAGCATAGAAAGGCTTGCGTGGAATACGGCATTATCGTGAATCATGAGGCGTATTTTGCCGGCCGCGAGCTAGGCCTTAGAGACTATTGTCAACTGGATAATGCTTTTAGAGCAGGTCTGAATGGAGAGCCCTATCGGCATGTTTGCCCCCCTGCCATTGACGGCTTATTCGCTCAATATCATGCTGCCGCCTACGCAGTGTACGAAGTCCGCACCGAATTGGAAAGACTCGATAACGAACTGTCTGGCAGGGAACGCGATCTTTACGATAAAAAACTGTCCGACAAAGATCGCACAAGGATACGCCAAGACATTAGAGAACTCGATCGAAATAGGGATAGGCTGCGCGACGATCTTTATTACCATGAGCGGCAACTGGATCATTTGCGCCACGAAGCAAGTCCGTATCATTAGAAAACCCAGCGACAATCCCTTACCTATCGGATTTAAATGGAGCCATAAAAACCATGCTGGCGCCATGCTTCATAACTGATTATCGCCACTGCATTCGATAAGTTAAGGCTTCTGTTATTGGGCATCATCGGAATCTTGATTCTTTGCTCGACGGGAATACTGTCTAGTATCTCGGCGGGCAGACCGGCTGTTTCCGATCCGAATAAAAATACATCGCCGGGCTTGTAAATTGGATTGGTGTAAGGCTGGCTTCCTTTGGTCGTGCAGGCGTAAATTGTTCGCCCGGGCATCTGTCTTTCGAATTCTTGATAGTTCGGATATTTTAAGACTTTTGCTAGATCGTGATAGTCAAGTCCTGCACGGCGAAGATTCTTTTCTTCTAAGTCGAAGCCTAAGGGTTCGATCAAATGCAGACAACAGCCATTGTTGGCTACCAGTCTTATGATGTTGCCAGTGTTAGGGGGGAGTCTAGGTTCAAAAAGTGCAATATGGAACATGGGGTAAATCGATGGTGGCCATGAAATCGAATTGGATGCCGGGCTATTTTAAGAATGATGACACGGCAAGAGTTGGTTTTTCGTGCAAGGCGGGGATAAAGATGTCTGCAATCATCAACTTAGCCAACCCTGGTAAATAGAGTTGATTTTTTCATCGCAATCCCCTTGGTTTATTCAGCAACATGAGCCGCCCGCTGCGGCCGATTCGCCTTGCGGACCTGGTGAGCAGTCGAACAGGCCGAAGTGGCGGGATTTATCGCCCAAGACCCGAAAATGCTGTCCATAGCGGCTGGCTGTCAGCATGTCTGCGGTGTTGCCGCAGACGCGTAGCGGTCTTCCGGTTTCGAAATGATGGTGATCGTCCAGGTCGAAGGCATGCGGAAATTCCGCTATCGTTCCCAAATAACAGGCCACTTGGCCGTAATCTTCGCAGCGGTCTTCCAGTGGCATTTTGAACGCGCGTACCGTGACCGAACGAAATTTCACCATGCCGATTTTGGCGGCGACATCGGGATCGTCCAGGCTGATTGGGCTTTGTTTGACGACGCGAACATCGGGGCAAGCCAATGATTGCACGATGCGGCGAAAGTCTTCCCAATAAAGGGCACCACCCAGGCATTCTCCAAGCAGTACCGGATCTTGGCGTAGCAGGGCGGGAATACGCCTATCGGCGAATACGTCGGAAAAATATAGTTCCCCGCCGGGTTTCAGCACCCTGAAGATTTCGGCCAGCACTTTGGGTTTTTCCGGCGATAGGTTGATGACGCAATTGGAGACGACGACATCGATGCTGTTGTCGGCTATCCCGATCACGGACAGGTTTTCGATATGGCCGTGCAAGAAATCGACGTTGGCGTAACCGAAACGCCGGGCATGCCAATCACGGTGACGCACGGCGATTTCCAATTGCTCCGGAGTCATGTCCACACCGATGACGCGGCCATTGGGGCCGACCAGTGTAGCGAGCAAATAACAGTCCCGCCCGGTGCCGCAACCGAGGTCGAGTACGGTTTTACCTTCGAGCGCCGGTGGTAACGGTGAGCCGCAGCCGTAGAAGCGTTCCAGCACTTCAGGGTGCAGTTCCCTGAGCAGGGTTTTTAAATATTCCGGCATCGCGTCTATACTACAGCAGGCGCTGGTTTTCAGATCGTTACTGGATTGCAGGACTTGGCTGTAGTAATGGCGGACGGATTCGCCGATTTCTATGCTGTTATTCATGAGATTCCCCCTTGATTGTTTTAATCTATGTTAACGCGCTTAAAAACGTTAGCCCTACATCCTAACTGCCGTTTTTGGGTCCATAGGTGACCGCCCTGACAGATTTTTAGTTCTATCGTTGCAGGCATCGGTCCGATAAAATTATGCATCCAATCGAAAAAAATAACGTGTTATCGATATTATGAAGTCAATTTTGACAGGTAAAGCTATTTTGATTGTCGAAGACTATTCGGTAATGCGTAGGGCGATAAGGGATATGCTGTATGCGCTGGACGCCGATAACATCGTCGAAACGGACAACGGCGTCAATGCCATCAATGCGATGACTCAGCACAACTTCGATATCGTATTGTGCGATTACAATCTGGGCGAAGGCAAGACCGGTCAACAAGTTCTCGAGGAGGCTCGGCAACGCAAATTAATCAGTCCTCGTTGTATATTCATTATTATTGCTGCCGAGCAAAGTATTAGTCTGGTGCTTGGGGCGATGGACGCCAAGCCGGACGAATATCTGACGAAACCGTTTAACACTCAGCAATTGTTTACCCGCATCGAGCGCAATTTGCTGCGTAAGCAGTATTTGCAAAGTGTCGAAACTGAAATCCAGCGGGGCAATTTATCCCAGGCCATTCGAAATTGCGATCAGTTGTTGGCCGACGATAATAAGAAAATGCGCAATCACGCGCTGAAAAAGCGGGCCGAGTTGGCGATTCTGGTCGGCGATTTCGATACGGCGGGAAGTATCTATCAGCAGATTTTGCAGCAACGGGAGTTGCCCTGGGCCCGATTAGGTTTGGGTATCATCGAGTTTCACCGCGAGAATTTCGACGAAGCGGCCCGGATATTCGAAGCCTTGTTGAAAGAAAATCCGATGTTTTTGGAAGGCTACGATTGGTTGTCGAGGGCCTATGACGCGCAAGAAAAGCCGACCGAGATGCAGGATGTGTTGCATCAGGCGGTCGACTTGTCCCCTCAATGCATATTGAGACAGAAAAAGCTGGCCGAAACGGCCGACAAAAACGGAAATTTGGAGCTTGCCGAGAAAGCCTACAAAGCCACCGTGACGCTGGGCAAGCATTCCGTTTATAAATCCAGTAGCGACTTTACCAATTTGGCCAGGCTGTACAATAAAACCAAAGATGCAGCCCATGCCATGAATGTTCTAAAAACGATGCGGCAAGAATATCCGGATGACCCCGAGGCGGAATTGCGCGCGACGGCGTTGGAAGTCGAATTGCATAAAGCCGCCGGTAACGAGGACGCTGCAAACCAATGCCTAGAGAAGGCCTTGGAACTCAATCGGCAATTGGGAAACGATACGCCTAAGGATTTGCAACTGGACATCGCCCGTAGTTGTTTTTTGCAAAACCAGCACGAAAAAGCCGAAGCGATGTTGAATGATTTGATCAAGGCGCACATCGAAGACGACGGATTTTTAAACGATATCCGCCGCATGCAAAACGGCATCGGCATAGCTAACCATTCCGAGGAGTTGATTGAGTCGACCAAGCGGGCATTGGTGGCTACCAACAATAAAGGCGTGGCACTTTATAAGCAAGGTAAGCTCAAGGAAGCCATGGATTTGTTCGAGAAAGCCATGACTGTCATGCCGGATAATAAAACCATCATCATCAATATGTTGAAAATATTGATCCATGATTTGAAGAACACGGGTATCAACGAGG
>JAQTYP010000280.1 GCA_028688235.1 Methylomonas sp. | reverse complement strand
GAAGCTGTCTTCCAACAAACGCCGGGTTTCTTTTTCGATAGCCAGACAGGTCGGACAGCGGCGTTGGCTATGGAAATAATACACATCCAGTTTTTGCCCGGAATCGGCCACGGCCTGGGCAAACGCCGACGAACAGATCAGCAAGGCCAGCAGGCCTGCCAGTGGTAATAGTCTTTGCATGATTCCACTCCTTTGTGTCGTTAAAAGAATTAGCCATCAAAGAGGACGGCTTTACTGCTCATTACCACGCGCCCATGTGTGAACACATACCGGCCTTTACCGAGATCCCTGCGTTTCAGCCGCTCAACCTAAATGGGCCGCGATTTCATCGGGCGTCAGAATCTTGCCCTGGCAGACCACCTCGTCGTTGACCACCAAGGCCGGGGTCGCCATCACGCCGCGTTCGACGATTTGCATCATGTCGGTAATGTGCTCAACTTCGGCGGCCAGGTTACGTGCCGCCACGGCTTCTCGTGCGTTGGCTTCCAGTTGCTGGCATTTTTTGCAGCCGGTGCCCAGTATTTCGATTTTCACTATATCGGTCATGGTTTGTCTCCTGTTCGAGAAAATGGGTTTGATTTAGGCTGGCTTTATGGCTACGGCATACAGCACGTTGGTTTCAATCGCGGCAATGCGATCTTGAGCTAGACGCGCTAAATTGGCGGCGCGAACCCGAGTAAAGGTGTCGCTACTGAGTTGCTCCAAGGTGCCCCGATAACCGCTGCCCATCGCGATCTTCCACCAGTCTTCCGGTTCGTTCAAGGGATGAGCCCCGGTTTCGGCCAGGATGTCGACCTGATGCACACCGGCTTCCGCCAGCATCTGTCTCAGGCCGTCGGGTTCAGAGATGCGCTCCCAGGGATTGAAGGCCCGATGCAAGTCCGGGCGTTCGCGCTCAACGGCCGCCCAGAACGCGCCGTTAGCCGGCTCAAACAAATCAGGTCCCCAGGTGGTGATGGCGAGTCGGCCGCCAGGTTTAACCATCCGCCATAATTCTTTGACTGCCTCGCTCATGTCCGGTACGAAAAAAATACCGAACACGCATATCACCGCATCGAAGCTGTGATCGGGGTAGCCCAAAGCCAGCATATCATCGACCCGAAATTCGATGTGGGCCAGGCGCTGGGCTTCTGCCTTGGCTTTGGCTAGAGCTATCAAGCGTTCGGCCAGATCGGCCGCCACCACGTAACCGTCCGCGCCAACCATAACCGCCGCCGGCAATGCCGAGCCGCCGCTGCCGGAACAAACATCCAGCACCCGTTCGCCGGGTTCCAGCGAGAGCCGTTCCACGGTACGCCGGCCGAAGTTGTGCCAGAACGAACTGACCGGATGGTCGAAATGATCGGCGGCGGCGTTGTAGGCCATCGCGGCTTTGGCATTGGCTTGTTTGTGTAAGCTCATCCGTGCTCCTCTCCGAACCAATGTTGCGTGCGTTTGCAAAACCCCACCAAGGCCAGCATCAACGGCACTTCGATCAAAACGCCGACCACGGTGGCCAGCGCGGCGCCGGACGACAGGCCGAACAGCATGACCGCCGTGGCGATGGCGACTTCGAAATGGTTGGAGGCGCCTATCATCGCCGACGGCGTGGCGTTTTCATAGGAAAAGCCCCAGAGTTTGGCGGCCAAATAGGTAATGGCGAAAATCAGCACGGTTTGTATCGCCAACGGAATCGCAATCCACAATATCGTCAGCGGATTGGCGGTAATCACCTCGCCCTTGAAGGAGAACAGCAGCACCAAGGTCAACAGCAAGGCAATGATGGTGATCGGCGTCAGCACGTGCAGGAATTTTTGCTCGAACCAGTCCAGGCCTTTATGGGCGATGATTTATTAACGCGAATAGAACCCGACCAAGGCTAATCCAGAATGGTTGGTATAAAATTCAGTTTCGGATTGTTCTAGGACAAACTGCTTCATGACTCACTTGCTGGGTGAATGGTGCAATTGCGGCATTGCAGATTTTTACGTCACGGATTCGGGTTTCAGTTAATCCACATATGCACCATGATGCTGGCAACGTAACCTAGACCAATCACCGGTGTCCATCTCAGATGCTTGAAAAAGGTATAGTCGCCGTGCGCTTGTCCCATTAAGGCCACACCGGCCGCTGAACCGATCGATAGCAGGCTTCCGCCCACTCCCGCGGTCAACGTCACCAATAACCATTGGTTTTCCGGCATGTCGGGGTTCATCGTCAACACCGCAAACATGATGGGAATGTTGTCGACCACTGCGGACATGACGCCAATGATGATATTGGCGGCAGTTGCGCCCAGTTCACCATAGATAAACTCCGACAGGATACTCAAATAACCGATAAAGCCCAAGCCGCCGACGCACATCATGACACCGTAGAAAAATAACAGCGTATCCCATTCGGCCTTAGCGATTTGACTGAAAATGTCAAAACCACTGCCTTGGCCCTCCGTACCGGGAATGGCGCCGATGCCGACAAACTCTTGTCTATGTTGAATACGCAGGTAATAGCCTAAAAAATTCAGATAGCCAAGACCAGTCAACATGCCCAATACCGGCGGCAAATGCAGCGCTTGATGGAAAGTTATTGACGTGGCTATGGTCAACAAAAACAACAGCACCACGATGCCGCCGCTCTGTTTCATTTTGGTGTGTCCGTTTTCGATGCGATCGGGTATTCCTTGAGGTATAAAAAAATGCATGATGGCGGCGGGCACGCAATAATTGATGACCGCGGGAATGAACAGCTTGAAAAAGCCGGTAAATTCGATCACGCCATTTTGCCAGACCATTAGCGTGGTGATGTCACCAAAAGGGCTGAACGCACCGCCGGCATTGGCCGCAATCACAATGCTGACGCAAGCTAGGGTTACGAATTTAGGTTGTTGGGCGCCAATGGTCATCGCCACGGTACACATGATCAACGCGGATGTCAGGTTATCGGCAACCGACGAAATAAAAAATGTCAGAATACCGGTGAGCCAAAACATCCGGCGATAGCTCAAACCTTTGGAAACCAGCCAAAAATGCAGCGATTGAAAAACGTCGCGCTCTATCATGGCGTTGATGTAGGTCATCGCCACCAGTAAAAAGAAAAACAGCTCGCTGTATTCCAGGAAATTATCCCTTAAGATCGCCGCCGTGGTTTCGGTTACTCCCTGCGCGGCATAGGCAAAGCCGATCATCGCCCAAATGATGCCGGCCGCCAGTAGAACCGGTTTGGATTTGCGCAACAGCAGTTTTTCCTCAAGGATCACCAACACGTAAGCAGCCACGAAAATCACCAATGCCAAATATCCAACGGTTTGATGGGTTAGGTTGAGGTAGGCGTGTTCGGCGCCCGAGGCCAGCGCGGGCATTGGCAACAGAAGTGTGCCGACTGCGAGGAAGATAGTTTGAATAGGTGACATAATTGCGTGAAAAATTGATGTCTACGAAAAACAAACATAGTCGTTATGCGTCGTAATTGCTGTTTTCTATAGATTCAATAGTAACAGCTACACCCGCTTGCCTGAAATATGCTTGATTATGTCTGTCCGCTTCGATCAGCAATAGCTTAATCGGAGGAAACTAGGCTTTGAAATGTTAGCTTACGCAAGCTAATCCTAACTTCATTTTACGCCCTCTCACAGAAAACTTTCATTTTCCGGGGTGATGCAGCTTTTTCATGATCGTTAGTCTGTGCATATTCACCTCAATGACGCTTTGCCGGGTTTCAATCGACCGTCTTCCATTTCGACAATCCTATCAAATACATCCAGGGCGCGGGTATCGTGAGTAACGACGATGACGCCGGCGCCGCTTTCATGCGCGACCTGCGCGAATAAGGCCATGACCTGGCGACCGCGCTGGCTGTCCAGCGCGGCGGTGGGTTCGTCGGCCAGGATTAGGCTCGGTTGGTTGGCCAGCGCCCTTGCCACGGCCACTCGTTGTTGCTGACCGCCGGACAATTCGTCGGGTAGATTGTGAATGCGGTCGCCCAGCCCCAAATGCTCCAGTAAATCCATGGCGCGCTGTTTGGCGGCGCGTACCGGCATGTCGTTGATTTCCATGGCCACCTGTACATTCTCCAGCGCCGTCAGAAACGGAATCAGATTGGCTTTTTGAAACACGAAGCCGAGATGTTGCCGGCGGAAGGCGCGTAGATCGATCTTGGCGTCCGCGCCTTTCATGACCAGTTCGCCATCGATCACAATGCGCCCCGAAGTGGGCGGATTGATCAGCGCCATCGCGGTCAGCAACGTGGATTTTCCGGCGCCGCTCGGGCCCAGCAAGGCGACGACTTCGCCGCGGGCAACTTGCAGGGTGACGTCATTCAACGCGACGACCTCGGTCTGGCCTTGACCATAAATTTTGCTGACGCCAATGGCCTCAATGGCCGGCTTTGTTGGGGTGGTGTTCATCAGGCCAGTACCGTATTGGGTTCCACCCGCAGCGCCTTCCAGATGCCCATCAGACTGGCCAATACCGAAATCGCTACCGTGATACCGGCCAGTTTGATTAAATCCGGCGTTTCCAGCAGTACCCGGCGCGGAAAATAAGGAAACAGATATTGTCCCAGCCACCAGGCCAAGCTATAACCCAAGCAGCCCATTAACAAGGCTTGTTGCAAAATCAGTCCAACGATGACACGGTTTCTGGCCCCGATCAGTTTAAGCAGCGCGATGTCGTGGATTTTATCCAGCGTCAAGGTGTACATGATCAGCGCGATGATGATGGTGGAAATGATGATCAGCAGCACGCTGAATAAACCCAGCTGTCGCTTGGATTTTTCCACCGTGCCAGACAGCAGCAGATCGCGTTGTTGCTGCGCGGTATGCACGGTGATGTCCGGCCAAGCGGATAGCAAATTAAGGATGTGATCAGGATTGGCGCCGGGTTGTAACGTGACTAAAATTGCGCTGACTTGCGGCGGTGCCAGTTCGGAAAGCGTGGAAGAAGGCCCGGCGACCCGATCCAACGACAAGGGTTGAGTTCTGCCCAAATCCTGAGCTTCGGTACGCGCGCCGCGCGCCGCGCGTTCCAGGCGTAAGGCTTCGCCCGACAGGTCGAACTGAATGGCCATCGCATCGCTGACGGTGAAAAACGCCAGTCCATCGCCGGCGATGCCGGACATGCCGCTGGTGATGCCCACTACCCGATAGCGATCTTTCCCGAACTTGACCTGCTC
>JAQTYP010000279.1 GCA_028688235.1 Methylomonas sp. | reverse complement strand
CTGTTTCTTGTGGGCTTCCATTTGCTGTTTGAGGCTCAACACGGCTTGCCTGGCGGCGGCGTATTCACGCTCGGCTTCTTGTTTGGCATACTCTTTGCCGTAGCTCCCTTTCTCGGCAATTTTGGCTTCGATTTCGGCTAACTGTTCACGAACCCGGCGTAGATTCGGATTCAGATCGATATATTCTTTAGTAAAGCGTCCTTCTATGGCCGCCAATTCACCCCGCAATTGTTCCGCCTGCTGAATCAACACCGCCATGGCCCGGGAGTCTTCTTCCGGAACCACGGTTTGATTACGGGATATGGCATTCAGTATGGCTTCGAATTTTGCCTTGGCTTTCACCTCTTCCTCCAGCGCGGTATTCAACGAGGCATTTAAGCCTTGCAGCCTGGCATGTGCCTGGTTGTCTGCGCTTTCGGTCGATAAAATATTATGACTAAGCCGGAATGCATCGATTTCCCGGCGTTTATCCATGACTTGTTTGTCGATGCGCTGCAATTGCTCGTCCAATGCGGTGACGACTTTGGCGGTATTTTCGGCGATGAATGCGGTTCGGACTTTCAGATAACTCTCTATCCAGGCATCGATGGCCAGTTGCAGCAGTTTAGGGTCGGGACCTTTGGCCTGTAGATGCACCAGATTGGTTTCCGCTTCCGGTGCTACGTCGAACAGGCTTCTTAATTCGTCCACCTGAAAAATTTTGCGGTTGCCGGTGATTTGTCGCAAGCGTTCGGCGGTTTTTTCGAGGATTTCCGAGCCGAGTAAAATCTGTCTTTGGATGCTGACATGTTGAATGTCGGCGGCGGGACTGGCCTGGTCCATATCCGTCGCGGCCATCGTCAACAGGGTTGCCGAGCTCTGATAAATTGCAGGTTGTAGAAATACGAAAAATTGGGAAGCCGTCACGCAAGGGACGAAGACCAACAAGAATACCAGCCAACGCCGAAAGCGGGGTGGCTTTATGTGGTCCCGATGGTTCATAGAGTCAGAATACATACCATAGTCATCGGTTCGATGATTCATGCTTCCCCCCTTGCAACGTAAAGTTAAAAGCACATACGCTCAATCATCGAGTTGCTGTTGTTTGCTCAGAGCGAATGCCTGCAACTCTGATAGCACCGACTCATTTGCGCCAGGCTGTTTGCGTAATTCCTTCAGCGTTTCGAGAAACGCCATCAGGTTGCCGTCGTTATCAGGAGCCAACAGACGCTCGCGGCAGAATGTCCGCCATTCCAGGTTTTCTTTCGTATCCAGCGTCTCAGGGTAATTACGCGCTCGATAGCGAAACAGCATTTGGGGTAAGCGGGCGTCGTCGAAATCGGCGGCGAACTGCGCCAACTGCTCGGAGGGCGTACGCCTGATTCTTATCATCGCGGCTTTGTCATTGTTACTGAAAAAGCCGCCGCTGTATATCATTAGATCGGGATCGTTAGTGGCGTCCGGATATTGAGTGGTAAAAACCTGGGCTATTTTCTGTTCCAGGGCAGGCCCTGTTTGCGCCTGGATGCGCGCCAAATGCGATCGGCATAGCGCTAGATCGATTCCCAAGCGTTCGGCGTCTTCCGGCCGTATGACGGACAGCGGTGCCAGCACCGGACTCTTGTTGATGTGGACGGTTTTGAGCGGAATGCGTTCCTCGCCTTCCGGCAAGTCGGCGGTGGCGACGAACAGCCTTTGTTGAATTGCCGTTGCATCGAGTTCCAGCAACGGGCTTGGATCGACCGATAAATCGTAGACGACGACTTCATTGACATTGCGTGGATGCGTACAGATAGGCAGCACGATCGCCATGCAGTTTTTTCGGGCCGGATAGCGCCCGGACACATGTACCAGCGGCGTAAAGCTGCCCAGTTGCAATTGTTTTTGCACGGCCGCTTTGGTGCGATTGCCAAATAAATAATCGTATAGCCTGGTTTGTTTTTGTCTGATCAAACGGGCGAGTGCAATCGTCGCATAGACGTCGGACAAGGCATCGTGGGCCGCTTCGTGGGCGATGCCGTTGGCTAGGGTAATTTCCTCCAAACGGAAGCTGGGCAGACCTTCGGCGCCCTGCGGCCAGATGATACCGTCGGGACGTAGCGCGCGGGCGGCGCGGGCGACATCGATCAAATCCCAGCGGGAATTGCCGTTTTGCCATTCCCTGGCGTAGGGATCGAAAAAATTGCGGTAGAGCAGGTTGCGGGTCACTTCGTCGTCGAAGCGAATCGAGTTATAGCCAACGCCGCAAGTGCCGGGTTGGGCCAGTTGTTCGTGTATGGCCGTAATGAATTCGGCCTCGCAAAAGCCTTTTTCGGTAGCCAGTTGCGGCGTGATGCCGGTGATCAAACAGGCTTCGGGATTGGGCAAATAATCATCCGGCGTTTTGCAATACAGCGTTAACGGCTCGCCGATGACGTTGAAGTTCGAATCGGTCCTTATGCCGGCAAATTGGCAGGCGCGGTCACGCCGGGGATCGGTGCCGAAGGTTTCGTAATCGTGCCAGTAATAAGTTGTTGTCATCGGTATGCCTGTAAAATGGATCGTAAGGCCGGGAATTTTTCCGCAATAGAGTTTTGAAACTACCCGAGCATGGAATTTATTTTATAATCGCCGATTCAATTTTATGTGACCACCATAGGAAAGTGTTATGAAAAAAACTTCGCTATTTGTTTCGGCTGCTTTGCTGATGTTTACCGGAACCGGCATCGTCAATGCCCACGGCCCCGTCAGAGGAAAAATGACCGCAACCGTCACAATCGATGCGCCGGCCGCCAAGGTTTGGGAAGCCATTAAAAATTACGACGACATGTCCTGGCATCCCAGTATCAAAAGCGTCAAAGGTACTGGCGGCAACGATAAAGGTGCCACGCGGGTATTGACGCTTAACAATGGCGGCAGCATCACCGAAGAATTGAAAGCTTACGATGCCGGTAAGATGGCGTATAAATACAAAATCACCGACATGAGCTCTACGGGCACGATCAAACACGCAGGTCAAGACGAAGAAATCCCGGTTTTGCCGGTCGGTAACTATGCGGCCGAGATCGCCGTCGAAGACAAGGGCGGCAAAGCCGAAGTCGAATGGGTGGCCACTTATTACCGCGCTTACGTCAATAACAACCCGCCGGCCGAATTGAACGAAGAAGCCGCCGACAAAGCGGTTACCGATGTATTGACTACAGGCCTGAAAGCCCTGGACAAAAAAGTCGGTACGGGCTCCGCCGAAGTAAAAATCGATATCAAGCGCTAAGGAATATGCGCAAAATAACTTCCCGAAACAGTAAGCGTTGTGGAGGTTTGGTGACTCGCTCGACAGGACGCCGTGAATACGTCCATGTAGGCTTGGCGGCGGCTATCCCTGCCGCCGACATCTGCCAATCGAGTCACTGAACCCTCTTTCCGGTTTTGAAGAAGTTACTTCATGCGCCTTCCTAAGTTTCTCTGCTCAGGTTTCCATCCAGCGATGGAAACCTCCTTCCCGTTCAACTCACTTTAGCGCTCATGTCTATTAAGACCATCGCCTTGGCGATTTTATTGGCGGCCTCCGGTATGGCTTATGCCGCCCCGCGCGCATTCGTCACCAATCAATTGGATAATTCGGTTTCGGTGATAGACACCGAACGACAAAAGATCGTCGAAACGGTCAAGGTGACCGGCAAGCCAGCCGGTGTCGCCGTTAATGCTCCGCGCAAACAGATTTATATCAGCACGCCGGAAGCCGGCGGCTTTGCCGTCATCGATCGTGATTCATTGAAAGTCCTGCGAACGGTAAAAGTCGGCGGGGCTTCGTTGGGCATTGCGGTCGATAAGGCGGGGGAACAGGTCTTCGTCGCCGATTGGTATGAAAATACCGTCGCTGTCTTCGACACTGAAAATTTTGCAAAATCCGCCGTGATAGCGGTCGGGAAATCGCCTTCGGGCATGATCGTCAGCCCGGACAATAAGTGGCTGTACGTCGCCAACCGAGTGGACGATTCGGTATCTCAAATCGATTTGAAGAAACTGGCGATTAGAAATACCACCAAAGTGGGAGCTCATCCTTTCGGCATAGCTGTCGATGGTAAAGGCAAGCGCCTTTACGCCGCCAACGTCGAAAGCAATGATGTCACCGTGCTGGATACACGGCGCTTGAAGAAAATCGCCACGATTAAAGTGGGCGCCAGGCCTTATGCCGTAACGCTTGCCATGAACGATAGCCTGTTGTTTGTAACCAATCAGGACGAAGGCACGGTTTCCGCGATCGATACTTCCACGCTGAAAACGCTCGCAGTTATCGAGGTCGGCGATAAACCGGAAGGCATAGCGACGCATCCCGATGATCGCTTCGTCTATGTTGCCAACTGGTTCGATAACAATGTATCGGTAATCGACGCACAATCCTTGCAAGTGGTCAACACCATAGCGACGGGAGAGGGTAGTCGTGCTTTCGGCGTGTTTATCAGTCCTTGAGCTCGTGTTACACTGCGCACCGATTCAAGCTCATCTAGGAAAACCATGGCAGAAACCGTTGAAGAATTGACCATACGCTACGAAGACGGCGGCATCGAAACCGTCAAGGAATTGGATAAAAAAGTCTTGAGTAAAGGGGCCTGGGCTACGGTGATTTACCGTTACCAGGATTGGGAGCCCAGCAAAAACCAATACAGTCCCGACCGCTTCAGTATTCGCCGCTATCAAAAGCGCAACGGCGAATATCAACAAAAATCCAAATTCAATATATCCAGCGAAAAACAGGCATTGGAAATCATAGAAGCCTTGCAGGGCTGGTTGTCGGATAAATAAAGAAGGCGATTTTGAGCCGTGTTCGTCAAGAATACGGCTTCTCGTTTAAAACGGGACACTGAGGGAGGCTTAACCGTTCGCCCTGAGCTTGTCGAAGGGTGAACGGTTAAGCCATTCATGGTTCGACTTTGCTCACCACGAACGGCTTAAGCTCTGACTGTCCCGGCTTAAGTCGGTAGCCAAGAATACGGTTTCAATCCAGCCATTCGTAAATTTCCGTCAATAACGGATCGCATTTACAGCAGCTGGTACCGCAATTGGAAGGAGCGGGTGACACGCGCACTCGGCCTTTGTTAATCCATTTTGTCAACATCCCGCGCAGGGCGTTCGCGTCGATGTCGAAATGCAAAACCAGATCGTTCAGCGTCACCCTTCGCCTGTCCTGCAAATACTCTC
>JAQTYP010000278.1 GCA_028688235.1 Methylomonas sp. | reverse complement strand
GGGCATAGGTTATGCCCAGCTCATTACGCCGGACCGGCTGGCCGAACATATCGCCGGGGTACGCGGCGAAGGCTTCCCGGAATACAATGTGCGTCCGTCCGGCGAGCGCCGGCTTTACACCGCCATCGTTTATCTGGAACCCTTTCAGGATCGTAATTTGCGCGCTTTCGGCTACGACATGTATGCCGAGCCGGTCAGGCGGGCTGCGATGGAGCAGGCGCGAGACAGCGGCGAAGTGGCGCTTTCCGGCAAGGTTCAGCTGGTGCAGGAAACCGAAGCCGAGGTTCAGGCCGGCACCTTGATGTATGTGCCCGTCTATCGCCAGACTATGGCTCATGACACTGTCGAGCGGCGGCGTGCCGCGTTGATAGGATGGATTTACAGCCCTTACCGGATGAACGATCTGATGAGCGGAATTTTGGGCGACTGGGATCGTCGAGAAGGGCAGAGCATCGGCCTGCAGATCTACGATGGCGTGGAAGTAAAACCGGCCGCGTTGCTGTTTGCCAGCAAGTCCGGCGTATTTCCGCCTGTCCCGGTTTCATTTCAACAACAGCGGATAATCGACTTCAACGGCCGGCAGTGGTTGCTGGCCTTCGAACGAGCCGCCGTTCCGCTCGGCACCGGCTATATCGACGCCTGGGCGACGCTGGCGGGCGGCATTACCTTAAGCGGCCTGCTTTTCGGCTTGCTGCTGTCTTTGATTAACACCCAAGCCCGCGCCGCCGGCATCGCCGAAAACCTGACGCGAGAGATACGGCGCCGCGAGCAGTTATTGACCGAAAGCGAATACCGCTGGCGTTTCGCCCTCGAAGGGGCCGGCGATGGCGTATGGGATTGGAACCTGACGAACAACACGGTTTTCTATTCCAGGCGCTGGAAGGAAATGCTAGGGTTTAGCGAAACCGAGATCGACGAAGGCTTGGATGAGTGGGAACGCCGTATCCATCCCGACGATAAGGCTGAAACATTGGCCACCGTGCAAGCCTATCTGGGCGGCAAGCTTCCGCTTTATGTCAACGAGCATCGGGTATTCTGCAAGGATGGCAGCCTGAAATGGGTGCTGGACCGAGGGATGGTGGTCAGCCGCGACGAAAACGGCAGGCCTTTGCGCATGATAGGCACCCATTCGGATATTTCCGAGCACAAGCGGTTGGAAGAATCGCTCCGCCAAAATCAACGGGAACTGCTGGAAGCGCAACGCATCGCCCAAGTGGGAAGTTGGCGCCTGGATGTCGCTACCGAACGGGTTGAATGGTCCAAGGAATTGTTTCGTATGCTGGGGTTTAGCGAACAGTCGTCTCCGCCGGATTATCGCGAACAAGCCCGATTGTTTACCGCTTCCAGCTGGGAACGCTTGAACGACGCGGTATCCATAGCTAGAAATGAAGGAGTGCCATACGAACTCGAACTGGAAATCATACGCGCCGATGGCTCGCAAGGCTGGATGCTGGCGCGCGGCGAGGCGGTCCGCGAGGCAGGCGGCTCGATTATCGCCTTGCGCGGCGTGGCGGCCGACATCACCGAGCGCAAGCAAGCCGAGCTGAAACTGCGGGCGGCGCACAAGGAAACCCAGCGCTTTCGCAACGCCCTGGATTACGTGACTTCTTATATTTACATGAAAGACGCCCAGTCCCGCTATTTGTACGCCAACCGCGCCACGCTGGATTTGTTCGGCGTTTCGGCGGAAGAATTGGTGGGTTGCGACGATACGCGTTTTTTCCCGGCCGACACCGCCAAGCGGCTCAGGGCGATAGACGAGCGGGTGTTTCAGGGCGAACAAACTTCGGAGGAAATCGATGTCCCCTATGCCGATGGCGGGCGGCGGGTGTATCTGGAGATCAAGACCCCGCTTTACGACGATGCCGAAAGCAACAGCATTTGCGGCTTATTGGGGATTTCCACCAACATCACCACGCTGAAGGAACACGAAAAATACCTGGAGCATATCGCGCATTACGATGCCCTGACCGGCTTGGCCAATCGGGTATTGCTGGCCGACCGTCTGCATCAGTCCATGGCCCAGGCGCTGCGGCGGGGGCAACAATTGGCGGTGGCCTACATCGACCTGGATGGTTTCAAGGCGGTCAACGACCATTATGGGCACGAGGCCGGCGACCAGTTGTTGATGAAAGTCGCCAACAACATGAAGCGGGCCTTGCGCGAAGGCGATAGTCTGGCCCGCCTGGGTGGCGACGAATTCGTCGCCGTGTTGATCGATCTGGCCGATGCCGAAACCAGCGAGCCCATGCTGCGGCGCCTGCTCGCCGCGGCAGCCGAACCCGTGCAGTACGCCGATAATCTATTACAGGTATCGGCTAGCGTCGGTGTGACTTTTTTTCCGCAACACGAAGACGTGGATGCCGATCAATTGCTGCGTCAGGCCGACCAGGCCATGTATCAGGCCAAATTGGCCGGGAAAAACCATTTTTATGTATTCGATATCGAAAAAGACCGGCTGACCCGCGGGCATCACGAAAGTCTGGAGCGCATCCGCCGCGCCCTAGCCGAAGGGGAATTCTTGTTGTATTACCAACCCAAGGTCAACATGCGCAGTGGCGGCCTGATCGGCGCCGAGGCGCTGATTCGTTGGCAGCATCCGGAGCGGGGGCTGTTGTCTCCGGCGTTGTTTTTGCCGGTCATTGAGGACAATCCGCTGGCCATCGAAGTCGGCGAATGGGTGATAGATGCCGCGTTGACGCAGATGGAACGCTGGCGGGAAAGCGGGTTGCACCTGCCGGTCAGCGTCAACATCGGCGCCAGACAGTTACAGCAAAACGGCTTCGTCGAACGGTTGCGGACGCTGCTGGCCGCTCATTCCTCCATCGAGCCGTCCTGGCTGGAGCTGGAGGTTCTGGAAACCAGCGCCCTGGCGGATCTGGTCCAAATTTGCAAGGTCATGGAGGATTGCCGCGACTTAGGCGTTCATTTTGCGTTGGACGATTTCGGCACAGGCTATTCCTCATTGACCTACCTGAAACGCCTGTCGGCGGACATATTGAAAATAGACCAGAGTTTCGTGCGCGATATGTTGGACGATCCCGAGGATCTAGCGATACTGGAAGGCGTGCTGGGTTTGGCGGCGGCCTTCCGCCGCCTGGCCATCGCCGAGGGCGTGGAAACCGTCGAACACGGCGAAATGCTGTTGCGGCTCGGTTGCGAGCTCGCTCAAGGCTACGGCATTGCCCGGCCGATGCCCGCCGAACTACTGCCGGACTGGGTGGGCGACTGGAAACCCGATCCAAGCTGGCAGGCGGTGAAGTTGATCAGCCGAACCGACTTACCTTTGCTTTATGCCGGCGTCGAACTTAGGGCCTGGGTTTGCGCTTTCGAGGCCACGCTTGCTAATGGACAAGTGGCGCCGCCAACTCTGGACCAACATCTGTGCCGTTTCGGGACATGGCTGGATTCCGGCGGCTTGACGGAAAGGGGCTCGCCGGCAAACCGGCACGCCATCGAGTCGCTGCACCGAGAACTGCACGATCTGGCGAAAGTGCTTTGCGACCTCAAGCTTCGAGGCCTGGAGCAGGAAATCCGGAACAAATTGGAGGAATTTCATGCATTGCGCAATGCCTTGCTCCAGCATTTAAAAGCCCTGGTTGGCCAAGCTGAATTAATCAGATAAGTGGCACATGACGGCTTGCGCCTAGGCTGCAAAGACATGGCGCTTGCGGAGATATCGCCCTTTTACCTAAACTATACCGGTCTTCACTTCATTTCAAGCGCACATCATGAATTCAATTGCCAAACTCATTGTCGTCTTGGCCTTGATGGAAGTGCTAGGCGCGTGTTCGAGTCAAAAGCCTTCCGCCAGCAAGCCGATTCCGGCCGCAGTTAAACCGCAAGCCCAGGCAAACCAGATTCCGTATTTTCCGCCGCCGCCCGGTCAACGGACCGTGGAGGATGTTCTGCATATCTACGGCGCTTACGCGACGAACAAGCTGAAACCTTATTTTGCCAGGGCCAAGGTAGCTTATCCGCCGCGGGAAGTGACCCTGATCGCCTTGAAACAGGAAAAGAAACTGGAACTCTGGGCCAGAGACAGTGGCGAATTCCGCTTTATACGGGCTTACGACATTCAGGCAGCCAGTGGCGGTAGCGGCCCTAAATTGCGCCAAGGCGACAGGCAGGTGCCGGAAGGTGTTTACTGGATCACCGGATTAAACCCCAACAGCCAATACCACTTGTCGATGAAAATAAATTATCCCAACGAATTCGATTTGTTCCATGCCTGGCAAGAAGGGCGCATCGATCCGGGCTCGGACATTTTCATCCACGGTAGGGCGGTTTCTATCGGCTGTTTGGCTATGGGCGATGAAGCGATAGAGGAGCTATTCGTGCTGACGGCGCAAGCGGGGATAGGGAATGTCAGAATCGTGATCGCCCCTTACGACCCCAGAGCCTACGCTTTGGCGCCCGATGCCAAAAATCTGCCGGCATGGACTTCGGAGCTATATGCGGTGATCTCCCGCGAAATCAATGCATTGTCGCCGTTAGCGAAGCCGGCTAGAGCCGGGTTATAAACCTTCAGACCAAAAATAGCCTGCTATTCCGCTGTGTTGTCGGCCATCAGGTCCGATAAGGTTGCGGCAGTGGAGTTTCAAATAGGCCATGATGCGCAGTGATTGGCAGGTGGTTAACCGCCTTGCTCGAAGGCAATCCGCTCATCCTTCGACAGGCTCAGTACCCAAAGGGCATAAAGACGAACGGAAAAATCCTTATCAACCGAAACAGGGAAATTATTTGTAACCATATCCATATCGGCTTCTCGTTTAAAACGGGACACAGAGGGGGGCTTAACCGTTCGCCCTGAGCCCTTCGACTGCGCTCAGGAGAGCCTTGTCGAAGGGTGAGTGGTTAAGCCATTCATGGTTCGACAAGCTCACCACGAACGGCTTAACCTCTGACTGTCCCGGCTTAAATTGGTAGCCCGTTGCGATAAATAGGCCTCTCGCGGCGGGTATCGGGCACTTCAGGAATAGGGTTAAGCCCTGAACTTTTCGGGTTTTTTCCGATTTTAGTTACGTAAATGTAGCCGTGAGCAGTATAGTTAGCTTTTGGCTAGTAAGCCGGGCAATTTTCGGAGCTTATGCGTCGGTCATGAGCTGGTTTCCATTTTATTTTTAGGAGTCGATATGAAATTCGCTTTGTTGTCTTTAT
>JAQTYP010000277.1 GCA_028688235.1 Methylomonas sp. | reverse complement strand
TAAAATACGCTGGCTATTCATCCACACCTTTGATTTAACAGCGGCATAGTTGCCGTTAAAAGCCGGGTTGGCGCGGCGGTTTATCCTTTCAACAACCATTAACCTGCGTATCTCTTCATCAGACCTGGTACATCCAAGATCAAGGCAATTTTCCCGTCACCGGTAATGGTGGCTCCCGCCAAGCCATCGAGTCCGTGAAGCTTGGCTCCCAAGGCTTTGATAACCACTTCCTCCTGACCGATGAGTTGATCGACGACAAAACCGACTTGGCGTCCACCGGCATTGACCACGACCACATGCCCTCTGGCGGCTTGTTTATCGAACGCATAATGCGGATCGTTGACCAGCCAATCGCTCAAATAGAACAATGGCAAGGCTTTGTTTCTGACCATCACCACCAATTGATTGTCGACCTTGTTGGTTCTACCAAGGTCGAGATCCAGAATTTCGAGCACGCTGGCCAGCGGTAAAGCAAAGGCTTGTCCACCCAATTTGACCATCAGTGTGGGCATGATGGCCAGAGTCAGCGGAACCTTGATAATGATGTTGCTGCCCTTGCCCTCCGCCGAGTCGACTTCCACCACGCCATTCATTTGCGCGATGCGGGTTTTTACCACATCCATACCCACACCACGCCCTGAAACATCGGAGATTTCAGTTTTAGTGGAAAAACCCGGCATGAAGATCAGGTTGTAGCATTCCTTGTCATCCAGCCTGGCGGCGGTTTCCTCGTCCATCAAGCCTTTTTCAACGACTTTGGCTCTCAAGATATCCGGGTTCATACCTTTACCATCGTCCTGAATCGATAGTTGAATGTGATCGCCTTCCTGAGAGGCTTTCAAGATGACCACACCCTCGCGCGGCTTGCCATTCGCGACCCGCTCATCCGGGGGTTCTATACCGTGATCGACGGCATTTCTGACCAGATGCACCAAGGGGTCGGCCAATGCTTCCACCAAGTTTTTATCCAGATCGGTCTCTTCACCCACCAATTCCAGGCGGATTTCCTTCTTCAAGCTTCTGGCCAGATCTCGGACGACCCTGGGGAAGCGCCCGAATACTTTCTTGATCGGCTGCATCCTGGTTTTCATGACGGCCAGTTGCAAATCGGCTGTCACGACATCGAGGTTGGAAATGGCCTTAGATAATTGCTCATCCGCTTCCGCCGATGCCTTGAGGCTTTGGAAGCGATTCCGCACCAATACCAATTCGCCCACCATGTTCATGATGTCGTCCAATACCTGGGTATCCACCCGCACCGTCGTGTCGGCCTGAGGCGCGGGAGCCGCCTTGGCCTTATCTCCGGAAGCTTCGGAACCACTCGGCTTTGTAACGATTTTTTCGACTTCAGCATGGACTTCCGGTTTGGCCGCAGGCTCCTCTAGCGCTTCGGTTTTGTTCGTTTTTGCTTCGACTCCGACGGGAGGCTCTTTGTCGGTGGCAGGCTCCTGTTGCTTTTGGACAATGTTGCCGTCGAACTTACCCTTTCCATGTAATTGATCGAGCAATTGCTCGAACTCTTCCTCGGTAATGTCGCCGGAATTGGCCGGCTGCTTGTCTTCCGCGGCCGGAGCCTTGAATTTGCCTTTACCGTGCAATTCATCGAGCAGGTGTTCGAATTCGTCTTCGGTGATCAGATCGTCATCCGCCGCCTGGGGTGCCGATGCTTTTGGCGTGGGCGAGCCCCCCTTACCGTGCAAAGCATCCAACAGGTTTTCGAATTCCTGTTCGGTGATTTCATCGCCTTCGGCATCGGCTTCCGAGCCTCCCGGCAATTCGTCGACATTCAACATCGCATCGAATTCCTGAGCCACCAAATCCTGAGGAGACGCGCTTAACGTTGTCAGCTCTTTTTCCTCGGGTTCTTGCTCCGGTTCGACAACCGCCGGCGGGACATCAGCGGATATAGCGGTTTCCGCACGGGCAAAGGATTTTACCCTAGCCAACAAAGCAGCCGGCGCGGAGATTGGCATCTCTCCAGCCCGGACTTGAGCGAACATCTCGTTGACGACATCCAGCACCTGCAAAATGACGTCCATTAGCTCAGGGGTAACTTGGCGATCGCCTTGCCGCAATATATTGAACACATCTTCCGCGCTGTGACAGATCTCGACCAAGGCATTGACGGCGAGAAACCCGGCTCCGCCTTTAATGGTATGGAAGCCGCGAAAAATGGCATTCAACAAATCCAAATCGCCCGGCGATTGCTCCAGTTCAACTAATTGTTCGCTTAATAGCTCGAGAATTTCCCCTGCTTCGACCAGGAAATCCTGCAAAATTTCGTCGTCCAGATCAATCGACATGATTTAGTCCTCAGAAGCCCAGACTGGATAGCAAATCATCGACATCATCCTGACTGGTAGCGACATCCCCCGCTCTATCGTCGACACCCGGCACCACGGGGCCGGGCAACTCGTGAGACTTCTGACCATCATCGTCGGCCCCGGCTCTGCGCCCCGCTATGCTGATCAGTTTGACCATGCTGGATTCCAGATCCTGTACCAGATCGATCACCCGCCTGATGATTTGCCCGGTAATATCTTGAAAGCCCTGTGCCATCAGGATGTCGTTCAAACCCGACTGCACTAGTGCCAATTCGCTCCTGGATCGGTTGAAATGTTCTGAAATCTCGGCACTCATGGCCTTGAACTCGTTAAGCGGCATTTCCCTATCCAAAAAACGCCCCCATTTGCTAGCAAGCCTTTCCACCTGATCGTTCATCGTCTGGGAAATGGGCAACAAGTTTTCCACGGCCGTCAGCGTCTGGTCGGCTGCCTGCTCTGTCATCGTGATGACGTAATGCAGTCGTTCTTTCGCATCGGGTATGTCGTGTTCCGTCATCTCGGTGATTTTGGCATCGACGCTAAAATTCACCATGGTGTCATGCAATTGACGCGTGAGCCGGCCGATTTCCTTGAATAGCTGAGTTTCACGTAAGCCCGCCAATTCATCGAGCAAGCCATCGGCAAGCGCTTGATCGCCCTTTTCCAATGCCGCTACCAGGTTTTTAGCTAAAGTCAAAAGATCTTCATTCATCATTCAATCTCCTGCTCAGCCTTCGATACGTTCGAAAATCTTTTCGATTTTTTCTTTTAGAGTCGCCGCAGTAAAAGGCTTAATCACATAGCCATTGACGCCGGCTTGCGCCGCCAGAATGATCTGCTCGCGTTTCGCCTCGGCGGTAACCATCAACACCGGCATATTGGCCAGATTAGGATTGGCTCTGACGGCTTTCAGCAAGTCTATTCCTGTCATACCCGGCATGTTCCAATCCGTAATCAAAAAATCGATGCCGCCTTTTTGCAAAATGGGCAATGCCGTCTTGCCGTCATCCGCTTCGACGGTATTGGTAAAGCCCAGATCTTTCAAAAGGTTTTTTACTATTCTTCGCATCGTCGAAAAATCATCGACAATCAGAATTTTCATGTTTTTATCCAAGGATAATCTCCACCCAGATTATTTTATTGCAGGGAAACCGTCATTATTCAGCGGGGCATTAAGTTTAGCCAACCCGGATCAGCCTTGCTTACCTACGCTAGACTTAAAAACCACGCACCGAAACGTTACGGAAAGCCTTTCATTCTAACGTCAGAATCGGAAAAGTTTCGGTAATTGTGCTAAATCAATCCTTTGCGCCATTATCTTTCCCTTCCAGCCAATCCGCAAGTCTGGCCCTGAGTCTCAACATGGCTTGGCTACATATCTGGCTGACCCTGGATTCGCTGACTTCCAGCACCTTACCGATCTCGCGCAAATTCAGCTCTTCGTCATAATATAGCGAAACCACCAGACGTTCCCTCTCCGGCAGTTCGGAAATGGCTTTGGCCAAAGCCTGTTGGAAATGCTGCTCTATCAGTTGCTGCTCGGGTTGCGTATTGACATGAATTTCATCGATAACGCTATCTTCGCCCTGTATCAATTCCTCTACACTGAAGGTCTTACAAGACAGACTATCCTGCAATATTTGCCGATATTCTTCCAGACTGATTTCCAAGTGACTAGCCACTTCGCTATCCCTGGCATCTCGTCCCTCCCGGCTCTCGATTTCGCGAATTGCCTCGGCCACCCTACGCGCTTTCTTGTGAACCGAACGCGGTGTCCAGTCCGCCCGGCGTAGTTCGTCCAACATCGCCCCGCGTATGCGGATACCGGCATAGGTTTCGAAACTGGCACCCTGACCGGCATCGTAGTGCTTGATCGCCTCCAGCAAGCCTACCATCCCCGCCTGTATCAGATCTTCGATTTGAACCGTGTCGGGCAAACGCCCCATTAAATGATAGGCAATGCGTCTTACCAGCGACGCATGCCGGCTCACCAACTCGTCGGTGTTACCGGCCTGCATCGCCGCATACATCGCCGCTCCAGTCACGCCACGTCCTCCCGGGCCGAGTATTGAATCATGCGTTCGACAAAAAACTCCAGATATCCGCCGGCCCTGAGCTTGATGGGCCAATGATCGATTTTACGCGCCAAATTTTTAATCGCCAGTGCCGATTTGCTCTGGGGAAAGGCCTCGACCACCGGTGTTTGCTTTTGCACGGATTTTTTCAGGTAATCGTCGCTCGGCACAGCGCCTACGAACTGCAGAGCCACATCCAGATATCTGTCGGTCACTTTACTCAATTTGTTGAACAAAGCCTGACCATGTTCGGCCGATTGCACCATGTTGGTAATGATATGAAAACTATTCAAACCATAGTCCCGATTCAACAATTTGATATAAGCATAGGCATCGGCCAGTGAAGTCGGCTCGTCGCAGACGACGACGATGATTTCCTGACAAGCGCGAGCAAAATTGACGACAGTGGAAGAGATGCCGGCCGCGGTATCGACGATCAATACGTCCAATTCCTTATCGATTTCACTGAAAGCTCGGATCACACCGGCTTGCTCGACGCTGGTCAAATCCGACATGCGCTGAATGCCGGACGAGGCCGGGATGATTTTCACGCCGGCAGGCCCCGTCATCATGATTTGCTTCAAGGTTTTTTGACCGCTCAGCACATGAGACAGGTTAAACTCCGGGAACATCCCCAACAAAATATCGACATTGGCCAAGCCCATGTCGGCATCCAATATCGCCACGCGTCGACCGGCTTTCGCCATCGCCACGCCGATATTGACCGATAAGTTGGTCTTGC
Source organism: Methylomonas sp. (assembly GCA_028688235.1). GTDB lineage: Bacteria > Pseudomonadota > Gammaproteobacteria > Methylococcales > Methylomonadaceae > Methylomonas. The sequence goes on along the minus strand of JAQTYP010000277.1, from coordinate 62 downwards.
CCACGCCGCCCTTGCCGCTAGTCACGGCAATCACACGCACCGGTTTCATATTTTTCATCTGT
>JAQTYP010000276.1 GCA_028688235.1 Methylomonas sp. | reverse complement strand
CGGGCGATTTGCCGGCGCAATTCCGGCGCACCCGGCGGAAACTCGTAATTGGCAATGCGCTGGCTGTAACGGCGGGCGACGTTGGCCGACAGTTGGGCCATTTTTTGCGTCGGCAAAAACGACGCCGCCGGCACCGCCGCGCCCAGTTGCACGATTTTAGGATCGTTGGCGGCCTTGATCAGACGCAATACCCATTCTTGACCCGTCACCAGCGTCGGTTCGCGCGGCGGCGCCGACATCGCCGGTTCCTGCAACGAACTGCGCGGACGCGGTTTGACGTAATAACCCGAGCGCTGACGAGCTTCGAGATGGCCCTGGTCCTCCAACAAACGCAAGGCGCTGACCGCCGTCGCGGTGCTGACCTGATGCTGCTGACTGAGCTGGCGCACGCTGGGCAGGCGTTCCCCCGGTCGGTACAGATTCTGGGCGATGGCGTTGAGTAAATGTTCGGCGAGGTTTTCGTAACGAAGATTCATGGCAGCGTGCAATACAGTTTTGGTGTTTGGCGACCGATACAATTTGATTTTGGTCGAAATTGTATCGATATAATTTACAAATTTTGCATCTGTATCGATTGCCTGATCATAGCCTAAAGTAGCGCCTCCAACCAACTCATTACACAAGCTCAGGAGAATGCGATGATTATGCAATCGGTAACTTGGCTGAACGGCCAACTGCTACCCACGGATCAAGCGACTATTCCGGTCAACGACCACGGTTTACTTTACGGAGACGGTGTGTTCGAGGGCATACGCTTTTACAAGCGCCGTGCCTTCCGTCTGCAACGGCATTTGCAACGCCTGGCGTTGTCGGCGCGGGCGATTGCGCTGGAAATACCGCTTTCCAGCGCAGAATTGACCGCCGTCATCGAACGGCTGATCGATGCTTTTGCCGACGAGGACGGCTATATCCGCCTGATAGTGACGCGCGGCGCCGGACCGCTGGGCTTGAATCCCAAAAGCTGTGCTCAGCCCAATGTCATCGCCATTGCCGACCAATTGACGATGATGGCAATCGATAAACAACAGGCCGGGGCGAGGCTAATCGTGTCGTCGGTACGCCGCTTGCCGGCCGACGGCCTCGATCCGCGCATCAAAAGCCTGAATTATTTGAACCACATTCTGGCTAAAATCGAAGCCAACCATGCCGGTGCCGACGAAGCGATACTGCTCAACGCCCAAGGCCGGGTGGCCGAAGGTACGGCGGATAATATCTTCATCGTCCGCAACGGCCGCTTGTTGACGCCGCCTTGCAGCGAAGGCGCGCTCGAAGGCATCACCCGCGATTTGGTGTTGGATTTGGCGCAAAGCATCGGCATCGAAACCAGTGAGCAGCCGTTGGGCGTGTATGATTTGTACGCCGCCGACGAATGTTTCCTGACCGGCACCGGTGCGGAATTGATAGCGGTGGCCAGTATCGACTGCCGATCATTGCCTGGTTGCCCAGGACCGGTATTCCAACGCTTGCAGCAGGCTTTTCGGCGGACCATAGACCAAGAATGCGGAGGTGAAAAATGAATTGGTTGGAAAATTTGCATTTGCTGGCGCGTTATAGCCAGTGGGTCAACCGGCGTTTGTACGACAGCTGCGCGACTTTGAGCGACGACGAGCGCAAACGGGATAGGGGCGTATTTTTTCATTCCATCCATGGCACTTGGAATCACTTGCTGCTCGGCGATCGCGTTTGGCTGGCCCGCTTGCAAGGTCGGCCGGTGCCGTATCAACGCTTGGACTTGGAACTGTACGCCGATTTCGCCGAATTGCGGGCGGCGCAAGCCGATTGCGACCAAGCCTTGCTGGATTGGCTTCGAGGCTTGCAAACCGACGACTTGCAACGGCGCATCGCCTTCCGCAGCCTGTCCACCGGACAGGACAAGGAACTGAACGTCGCGATTATGTTGACCACCTTGCTGAACCACAAAACCCATCATCGCGGCCAAATCACCGCGTTGCTGAGCCAATGCGGTTGCGACTACGGCGCCATCGACTTCATCTGCGCGCCGTTTGTCGACTAAGCTTGTCGTTTTTCCCTCTTCGGATCGTTCCCCATGACTGAGTCAGCCTTCCCAATTGCCGTGGTAGCCGATCAAGTGCCGCCGCGTGCAAGAAAATCCTTATATCCGCAAGCCATTTTGGACCTGCATGGCGCCCGGCTGGCAGGCCGGGAAAAGCGGGCGTTAGGCGATTTGTTCGGCCTGCAAAACTTCGGCGTCAATCTAACCAAATTGGAACCCGGCGCGATTTCCGCGTTGCGCCATGCTCATGCCAAACAGGACGAATTCATCTACATCTTGCAAGGCAGTCCAACCCTTTACACCGACGCCGGCCCCACGCCGTTGTCGCCCGGCATGTGCGCCGGCTTCAAGGCCGGCGGCGGCAATGCTCACTGGCTGGTCAACGAATCTGCGGACGACGTGCTGTATCTGGAAATCGGCGACCGCAGCGCGGGCGACCAAGTCGACTACCCGGACGACGACTTGCAGGCGGCGTTTGTCGATAATAGTTTTCGGTTTGCCCACAAGGACGGTACGCCGTATTGAATGCGTGGAAATTTTTCGCCGCCAAAATGGGCATTTCTTGTTATACCTTTCGCACTTCAAATTTCGACACATCCACTCCCTCGCCCTCCGGGAGAGGGCGGGGATGAGGGAGTCAAAAAAACGAAATTTGAAGTGCGATGACTACACATCATCACTCAAACCTGACATGCAAATCATCTTGATTCGACACGGCCAACCTGCCGTCGAACTGTCGGGCATGGCGCGCGGCAGGGATTTGTCCGCCATCGCCAAGGCTTACGATGCATCCGGCATCGTTGACCGGCCGCCGCCGGAAACCATGGCGGAACTCCGGCACTTGAACTGCATGGCCTGCAGCGACTTGCCGCGCTCCGTCGAATCGGCCCATGCGCTGGGGTTTGCCGGATTGCCAGCGGCGGATCGATTGTTTCGCGAAGCGGCGCTGCCGCATTTCGCCAGAGGCTCGATTGCGCTACCGGTTACGGTGTGGGTGTCGGTTTATCGCTTGCTTTGGTTGGCCGGTTTCGCCAGAAATGGCAAAAGCTACACGGCCGCCAAGGCGCGGGCCGGACAAGCCGCAAACCGGCTGATCGGCTTGGCTAAAACCCACGGTAACGTTGTGCTGGTCGGCCACGGCCTGATGAATTACCTGATCGCCCAACAACTGCGCGCCAACGGCTGGCAAGGCCCAGCCAAGCCGGGAAAGCGGTTTTGGGAGTATGGGGTTTATGAATGCAGTGGCGATAGCGGTGGGCTGCGTGAGAAGGTAAAACGCTAATCGCGTAGAATGGTCTGATTACGGAATAGGCGTGGTTGGTGATTGGGTAATTCCGACCCATTGCATGTAATAATTTACAATGATAAGAAAGGACAAATAAGCAGTCATTTAAAAATGTATGCGCAGTTATCTTACGTAATCGCGCATTTCGAGGTCAACATTCCTCAGTGTAATCTGAGCCCCTCTGGGCTCCGTAGCAATTATATGCCGGCGGATAGAGACTTCCTCCACCAACGGTTCCGGTGCTAGGCGAATACATAAAGACGTAATGAGTTTATGCCACTGTGGGCTTGAATGCTGTAGATACCGTGCGCAGGAAAAAATCAGGTGTTCAATTATCTGGACTGACCAAGCCGTCCGATTACCGTTAACTTACATTAAAATTATAGAGAATCTAATCCCATGGCCCATGCCAGTATCACACGTGTCGTATTACGAAATTACAAAAGTATTGGTTATTGCAACGCTAAATTGGACCAACTCACTTATTTAGTAGGAGCAAACGGTTCCGGTAAAAGCAATTTCCTAGATGCCTTGCACTTGGTACGGGATGCCTTAACAAGTTCGTTGGACAATGCATTAAACGAGCGCGGAGGCCTGTCGGAAGTCCGAAGATATTCTAGTGGCCATCCAAACCATTTCGGCATTCGTCTGGAATTCTCACTAGAAAATGGGCAAAAGGGATATTACGCGTTCAACGTTGGAGCGCTTTCAGGCCAAGGTTACGAAGTGCAAACGGAGGAATGCGTATTGGAGGGTATCGGTAAAGGCCCGTTTTTCCAGATCGAGAAAGGCAAACTACGTAACAGTAGCGAAGCGACGTTCCCTAACGTGACCTCCGACCGCTTGGCATTGGTAGCCGCTTCCGGCTTGACCGAATTTCGTCCGGTTTTCGACCTGTTCTCAACCATGGGATTTTACAATTTGAATCCCAAATTAATGCGCGAACTGCAGAAACCGCAAGAGGGTAGACTACTGAAGCCGGTTGGAGAAAACATCTCTAGTGTCATTGGGCACTTAGAAAGAGTATCTCCGGAACGCATGGCCATCATTCAGGAATATTTGCAAACGGTCGTACCTATGGTTCATGGGGTAAAACGTAAACCCATTGGACCGATGGAAACCCTTGAATTTCGTCAGGATATGGCTGGTGCCAAGTATCCTTGGCGTTTTTTAGCACAGAACATGTCGGACGGCACATTGAGAGCATTGGGAATATTGGCTGCGCTGTTTCAAGGTAACAGGGATTACGCCCCCACCTTGATTGGCATCGAAGAGCCGGAGACGGCGTTGCATCCGGCGGCAAGCTCCGCTTTGCGCGAGGCGTTGAATCGGGCTTCGCAAGAAACTCAAATCATCGTCACCAGTCACAGTCCGGATCTGCTCGACGATCAGCGATTACGCGCCGATTCTTTGTTGGCGGTGGTTTCCGAAAAAGGCGAAACCCGGATCGGCCCAATCGACGAAGCATCTCGGCAAGCGATTCGAGACTCACTGTTTTCCGCCGGTGAATTGCTGCGCCTGAATCAACTTGTTCCCGACCGCCAACAGCTCGACGCGCAAGAACAAAACCAAACAGATCTATTTGGAGACAACCAACTGTGATCAATGTGACTGCGATTGTGGAGGGCGATGGCGAAGTCATCGCTTTACCAGTCCTATTACGAAGACTCAACGAGTGGTTAACCCCGAACGTGTATGTCGATATAGGCAATCCGATTCGTGTTCGTCGAGACCGCTTCCTAAACAAGGACGAGGAATTTCGCCGCCACCTCAGCCTTGCCGCCCACAAATGCGGTGACGAAGGCTGGATATTAATCCTATTCGATGCGGACGATGACTGCCCCGCTGAACTAGGCCAAGTGATTTTGCAGCGTGCCCAAAATATCGCCCCGCACCGGAAAATTTCCGTGGTATTAGC
>JAQTYP010000275.1 GCA_028688235.1 Methylomonas sp. | reverse complement strand
GAACGCTTTCAAACCCAGTTATCCGCCCGCTATGCCGAACAATCATCGATCAACACCCAATTGGATATCGATGGCAATGGGAATTTACAGATCCAGATTCCGCGTACGACGCGATCCATCTCCCCCAACGTCACCTATAACCTGACGGAAAGAAATGCCCTTCAACTGGGCTATAACTATTCCGATGTCGCTTACCAAAAAGACCCTAACTTGATTGCGAGCCGGTTTTATTCCGATTACGACAACCAGCAATACAATGGCACGTTGACTCATGTCTTGACGGAACAGTTTTCGATCAATCTGACGGGAGCCTACTCCGAATTTAGCACATCGGGCGACTACCCAGACAGTCTGACCCGATTTGGACCGTATTTGCTTCCAACCACATCGAGTTTTAGCCAAAGCGCATCGACTTTTACCTATCAAGCCGGCTTTCAATACGCTTACGACGAATTGACGCGTTTTTCGTTCTCGGCCGGTATTCGGGATACGACGACCAAGATCAGCAATACCCAAACGATTGAGTTCCTGGGTACGACTCGAACCGACCAGTCTTTCGATACCAGCGGCCAAGTGTACTCTGGAAATTTAACTAGAAAATTCGACTGGGGCAGCGTTGATGTCAATGCCGGACAACAGTTGACGCCCGCCAGCACCGGCGGCCAACGAAACACCACCACTTTTTCGGTCGGTGCCAGATACAACCTCGATGAACGCCTGACTGCCGGCATCAACGCCAATTATTTGCTGTCGGAACAACTTTCGACTATTGACAACGGCACCACCACCACCAGCTTCAGCAATAACAGGACTTACATCAACGTTACACCGAACATCCGCTGGCGCTGGACGCCTGAGATCAATCTGGAACTCTCTTATTCCTACAGACAGCAAGAATACGAATCGCCCAATCGGCTATCGGTCGGTAACAATCTGCAACTCCAATTTTCCTATCAACCCCAAATCAATCGTCAGGTGAAATAACGTGGAACAACAAACACCCGATCTCAAGGATTATCTGAAGATAATCAAAAAACGCCGGAAATTTCTGATCATTCCGTTCGTTGTCATCGCCTTGCTCAGCGTTATTCTTGCGGTCGTTTTACCTTCCGTGTTCCGCTCGGCGGCGACGATTTTGATCGAAGAACAGGAAATTCCGCCCGATCTCGTGAAATCGACCGTGACGACTTTCGCCGATCAGCGCATACAAATCATCAGCCAGCGCATCATGTCGCGCTCCAATCTGACCGAAATCATCAAAAAATATGATTTGTACGCCGACGACCGTAAAACAAAGACCGAGGAAAAGATTCTGGATAAAATGCGCGAAAGCATCAAGGTCGAAACGGTCAGCGCCAACGTCATCGATCCCAGAAGAGGCACGCCCACCCAGGCAACTATCGCCTTTACGCTATCATTCGACGATCATTCCTCGACGCTGGCCCAAAAAGTCGCCAACGAACTGACATCGTTATTCTTGAAAGAAAACATCAAATCCAGAACCGAGTCGGCCGAAAACGCAGCAATGTTCCTGAGCGAAGAAGCGCGCCGATTGAAGGACAAGATACAAAACCTACAATCGGAATTGGCCGCCTTTAAAGAAAAAAATCTGCACCAATTACCCGAAGCCACTCAAATCAATCAACATGAACTGACGACACTGAGCAATCAGCTGATTAGCCTGGATAGTCAGGAACGCTCCGCCCAGGAAAGGCGTTTTTATCTGGAAGGCCAATTGGCCCAGATCGACCCGAATGCGTTTGCTACCAATGCGACGGGCAACCGGGTATTCGACATGAAAGACCGTTTGAAGGAATTGCAATCGCAATATCCTTCGTTGTTGGCCAAGTATTCCGACAACCATCCCGACATCATCAAAATCAGGAAGGAAATCGAGTCTCTGCAAAAGGAAATCGGCGTCAATACCGATTTGAATAAAGTCAACGCCGAGTTGACCGGCAAAAAAGCCGAATTGGCTCAACTTTCGAAACAGTATTCGGACAAACATCCGGATGTCGTCAAGCTGCAAAAGCAAATCTCGGCCTTGCAACAGTCTTTGGTCGAAGCCAAACAAAACGAGTATTCGAATGTATCGCTGGAACCCGACAATCCGGCTTACATCACACTCAAATCCCAGCTGGAAGCCGCCAATTCCGATATCAGATCGATAGACTACACCCGCGAACGGATCAAGAACAAGATCGAGGAATTACGCAGCAATCTGATCCAAGCGCCTCTGGTCGAGAAAGATTATATGGATATGGTTCAAGAGCTCAATAGCACGACCCAACGTTATCAGGAGGTCAGCTCACGCGAAATGGAAGCCCAAATTTCCCAACAGCTCGAGCTCGAGAAAAAAGGCGAACGTTTCACGCTGATAGATCCGCCACAAGAACCCCTGGAGCCCGTCAGCCCTAACCGCATGGCCATTCTGTTTTTGGGATTTGTGCTGGCCATCGCCGGCGGATTCGGCTCTGTTGCGTTGGCTGAAATGGCAGACTCGACGATACATAGCGAAAAAACCATCGTCAGCCTGTTGGGTGTGGAGCCGCTCGCGACCATACCCTATCTGGAGAGCCAACAGGAACGCGAGGAGCTGAATAAACGTCGCCTGTTGCTGATGATAGGCCTATCGATAACGGGCATTATCGCCGTCATCGTGTTCCACGTCGTCATCATGCCGCTGGACGTGTTCTGGTACAAACTGCTTCGCGTGACCGGTGCTCTATAACTTACCGAGAATAGCCATGAATTCCATACAAACCTTTGCGGAAAAAGATCAACTCTCGAATCCGGACGATCCCAGCATGAATAGAAACGCGCTGAACATTGCTTATAGCCAGACCCGGGTGCACAATCCGAATGAAACCCTGCTGAAAGAAAATCGCATCATTTCGGCTTTTCCCCACGGCAAATGGCTGGAATCCTATCGCATGCTGCGCACGCGCTGCTTGCAAAGCATGGATGCCATGGAATGGAAAACCCTGGCGATAACCAGCACCAGCGGCAACAGCGGTAACAGCCTGACCGCAGCCAATTTGGCGATTAGCATCGCGATGGAATTGGACAGAACCGCATTATTGGTCGATGCGAATTTCCAAAATCCTCGTATCGATAGCTTATTCGGCATACAAACCAAAACCGGTTTGAGCGACTACCTGCTGCACGATACCGAAATCAACACGATGCTGATCAATCCAGGCATCGAAAGACTGGTGGTATTGCCCGCCGGCAAGCCCTTGTTCAATTCGACGGAAATGCTGCACTCGCCGAAAATGGTCAGGTTGGTCAAGGAACTCAGAAGCCGCTATACGTCACGTATTATCATCTTCGACATGCCACCGATACTGTCGCACGACGATGCCTTGGGTTTTTCACCCTACGTCGACTGCGTCATGCTGGTCATCGAAGACGGTCGCACTAAAACGGACGAACTCAAACACGCCGCCAAACTGTTGAAAGACACCAACTTGCTGGGTACCGTGTTCAACAAGGCTACCGATAATAAAATCGGCTTCAATGGTTGAGGAATAAAAAGTTTCTCTTTTCTGTAGGGGCGGGAATATTCGCCATCGGTGATGAACTCGCCCCTACATGAACCTAAAAACCCCAGCTGATCCACAAAAAGCACGAAACGATATTTCAGGCTGAGCGCACCAAACCGCGAATTCATTGCCTTTCCAAAGATGGATGCACGTGGAAGGCGGTTTGGCGGGAATTGTCCAGATCGGAAAATCATTTACAGCCAAGCCCTAAGTGTAACGGCTTGCAATCAAAAACCCACAAACCAGCAATCAGAGCAATTTCAGACCGAAATTAAATGCAACTGACGGTCGTTCAAACCGAGATTATTTGCAACTAAACCTGCAATCATTCGTACCTGTGATTCCCAGGGACGATGGCTGATTACTTCAATATCCTGGATACGAAGTTTCAGCAGCTCAATGGCGAGATGGGTGCGCTCGGTGATGACGGCTTCGAACCGATCGCGCTCCAGCCAAAATACGCCGCCGCAAACCAGAATGGACGCCACAGCCGACAAGGCTATCAGCCGCAATATCAATATCTTCCGTAAAGAACCAATTCGAGATTTCATCGATAAACCAAATTAATATGCGAATTTAAGTTTTTTGGCTGCCAACCTAAGCAGGGACAGTCAGAGGTTAAGCCGTTCGTGGTGAGCAAAGTCGAACCATGAATGACTTAACCGTTCACCCTTCAACAAGCTCTCAAGAAACAGCTTTTTTGTATATTTAAAATCAATGGCTTGTGAAATTTAAAAATTGCAAAAATTTGCCTCAAACAGCGACTGTTTCATGGTAACGCCATGCGCCCGAAGGGGGCTTACTTTGCTCAGGGCGAACGGTTAAGCTTTCCTCTGTGTCCCGTTTTAAACGAGAAGCCAGTTTTTTCATTCAATAATGCTTGATCAGCAATTTGCTTATACAGATGAACGACTTGGGAATATAGCAGTTAATACTCGGGATGCCGGTCTACCAAAGAAATCCTATTCAATTCCACATTCCAATTCTTTTCAGAAAAAAACCTGCTGTGAAGTGTTCATGGATCAACAAATTTGTTAACTATGTTTTTGTCTTGGCTTGATGGTTAAATTGTTGCCAATCAAGCTGGCAAAACAGATGTTGGCTAATTTATTACATCAGGTAAATCAACGAAATGACTCTTTATGTTATCAACGCACCTGTTTTGACGGATTACGGACTGTGGGAATTTTCAGGTCCTTTGACGATTGACAATGCACGGTCAATGCTTGAGGCTGAATTCGTTTCCGCTATTGGGCATGATGCCAGTGCCAAAGTGCTTAGCCAGATTCTGAATATCACCATCCCGGTCAATCGCATTCCTATCAAGATGCTGCCGAGAGATGAAGGATTGATTTTACGCTTACTGCAACGCTTACCCGAAGGCAAGGTGCTTGATGAAACTGAACTCAAATCCCTAGATTTTGAACTAGGTTTGCTGAAGCGCTTGAAATAACAATAAATGACAAGGGAAATCATGCAACAACCAAACGATTATCCAAAAAGAATTTTGCTGGCTGTTAGCGGCATGTCGCCGCAAATCGTCACCGAAACCGTTTACGCCTTGGCGGTGATTCAAGCGGCGCCGTTCGTGCCAACCGAGATTCATTTGATCACCACCCAATCCGGCGCCCGGCAGGCCAAATTGCGATTACTGGCGGAAGGCACGGGACAATTT
>JAQTYP010000274.1 GCA_028688235.1 Methylomonas sp. | reverse complement strand
GATTTACCGTGTACAGAGATAGGTAGGAAAAATGCTCGTGATAGATGGTGTCGAACTGAGTGTGTTCTATCAGGCGCATGAGGTGCGGAAACTCCAGCGTAATCGTGCCCTTCGGTTTGAGCGCGGCTTTTAGACCAGCGGTAAAATCGTTGATGTCCGGTACATGGGCATAGACATTGTTACCGATGATCAAGTCCGCTTGTCGTCCTTCGGCGGCTAATGTTTTGCCGAGCGCTTCGTTAAAGAACTTTCGCAAGACCGGAATGGCGAGTTTTTCAGCGGCATTGGCGGTGCTGGCAGTAGGCTCGATACCGAGACAGGGAAGTCCCGCTGCAACGAAATTTTTCAGCAAATAGCCGTCGTTTGAGGCAATCTCGATGATAAAACTGTTTTCAGTTAGCCTAAGCAATTGGGTTATTTTATTGGCGTATTCTGCCGCATGCGCAAGCCAGCTCGCTGACGTGCTGGAAAAGTAAGCATAATCAGGGCTAAAGAGTTCATGGGCTTCAGCATAATCCTCGGTCTGTACCAGCCAACAGTGTTCGCAAACCTTGATCTTAAGCGGATAATATTTCTCTGGCCGACTTAGGTCTTCAGCCGCCAAGTAGGCATTGGACGGCGGCGCAAAGCCTAAATCCAGAAAAGTGTGTTTTAACGAACTCCCACAATGACGACAATTCATAGCATTAAACCAGTAAATCGCTCGTCTAGCATAGGGTGCTGAGAATCTCGTAAAGATAACTCGGTGATTGGTAAGGGCCAGTGTATAGCCAATTTTGGATCTCTCGGATTCAATCCGGCCTCTGCAGCCGTCACGTACGCAGCCGAGTGACAGTACAATAATTCCACATTGTCACTCAAGGCCTGAAACCCATGGGCAAATCCCTCGGGAATCAACATGGCGTAGCCATTGTCCGCAGACAGCCTTTCGGCATGCCAGTGCAAAAAAGTTACCGACCCGCTACGCAAGTCGACAGCAACATCCCATACTTCGCCATGGATACAATTCACCAGTTTCATTTCGGTATGTGGCGACCTCTGAAAATGCATGCCACGTACGGTGCCACTTTTGGCTGTGAATGTGTGATTAACTTGAGCGATTGGTTTATGCCAGCCGGCAAAGGCAATCTCTTCGGCGCAAAACAAACGCGAAAGAAAACCCCGGCTGTCTCCCAATCGACGACGCTCGACACGCTTAAGACCGAGTAAGGGTAAATCGATTATGGCAAATCGACTCACAATGTTGCCTCGAAATCGTCAATTTCCGCCAGGCATAAAGCCAACGTATCGGAACCCTGATGTTGCGAGCGGTACCATGACATCGTGCGCTTTATCGTTTCTGCCAATCCCCATGTGGGATTGACATTAAGCATTGCTCTCGCCTTGCTAATTTCCAGAGCCAGCCTACCAGCCTCATGAAGTCCGTCTTTTTCGTCGCCATAATTGACTTGCCCACTCCCGTAGGAATTGCGTGCTAATTCAATAACGTCTCGCACTGTGGAAATTTCATTCGTATGAGGCCCAAAATTATAAGCACTTGCCAGTTCCTGATTCGACCAAAGTTTTTCGGCTAATTTAAGGTATCCTGCAAGCGGTTCCAATACATGCTGCCATGGTCTGATTGCATTCGGCCTGCGTATCTGCAAAATCTGACCAGCCTGCCAGGCGCGTACCGCGTCCGGAATTAGACGATCTTCCCCCCAATCCCCTCCGCCGATAACATTTCCTGCACGGGCGCTCGCCACGGCAACGCCTTGCGCGGATAAAAATGCGTCACGATAGCTAGCTATAACAATCTCGCTTGCCGCTTTACTCGCACTATAGGGGTCATGCCCACCTAGTGCGTCGTTTTCCCGGTAGGGCCAGGGCCATTCGTTATTACGGTAAACCTTGTCGGTTGTTATCATCACGGCAACCCTTGTAGACTCTACTCCACGCATACTATCCAATACATGCACGGTACCCATCACATTAGTTGAAAAGGTTTCCACTGGCTGGCGGTAACTAACACGAACCAAAGGTTGTGCGGCGAGGTGAAAAACGATATCAGGTTGGGTTGCTTGGATTATCGACGCAACGGCTTTTATATCGCGAATATCACAGATTTGGTTTCTGCAAAGACCTGCTACCTTAGCCAAGGTAAACAAGTTCGGCATTGTTTCTGGTGGGAGGCTAACACCCGTAACATCGGCTCCCAACTTGTTTAACCAGATCGTTAACCACGAGCCCTTGAAGCCCGTATGTCCGGTCAGACAAACGCGTTTACCGCGCCAAAATTTGGTGTTTATTCCCATACATTCCAAGGCGCTTTACCGCTTTGCCAAAGGCTTTCCAAGTAATTTTTGTCGCGAAGCGTGTCCATGGCTTGCCAAAAGCCATGGTGTTTATAAGCCATTAATTCACCATCAGCAGCAAGTTTGGTTAGAGTTTCTCCTTCCCAAGATGTATTGTCATCAGCAATCAATTCGATACAGTTTGGAGACAACATAAAAAATCCACCGTTAATCCAGCCGCCATCGCCTTGAGGCTTTTCTGTAAAGCCATGCACTGATTCGCCATCCATGGCAAGCGCACCATAACGACCCGGTGGTTGAACTGCGGTAACAGTGGCTTGCTTACCATGCTGTTTATGAAACGCCAATTGTGCAGAAATATTGATATCACAGACGCCATCCCCATAACTAAAACAGAATGCTTCCTCGTTTTCTAAATAATTCGCCACACGCTTTAAACGCCCTCCGGTCATGCTATTATCGCCAGTATCAACTAAAGTCACCCGCCATGGTTCAGCATGATGCTGATGCACTTCCATTTTATTATCTCTCATATCAAACGTCACATCGGACATATGTAAGAAATAGTTGGCAAAGTATTCCTTAATTACATAACCTTTATAACCACAACAAATAATAAAATCATTAATGCCGTAGGCTGAATATATCTTCATGACGTGCCATAGAATGGGTTTGCCGCCAATATCAATCATGGGTTTAGGCTTAAGGTGAGTTTCTTCGCTGATTCGAGTGCCTAATCCTCCTGCCAATATTACAGCTTTCATAAATTACCTGAATATACTGACCAATCTAATTTTGGTCGCAATACGCCAGGCACTGGACCGGCATAGCCATAGCGATTTGACTCGTCCATCGGATCTATTACATTAAATGTTAATGCATTGCGTTCAAAAAAATCGACATGATAATTGCCATAATTGAAATAAGTCGTTATCGCGACGCCTACAAAATACGTCCCTTCGTTGAGTAGGTTGCCTGGTACTTTGCAGTCGGCAATATATATGCCTGTTGGTAATTTAGTAATGCCAGCGGCATTCGATATAAAAATATAGCTACCGTCTGGTGCAAAGAAATGAAAGTTCGGTACGCAACGAGCGTCGATATCCTTTTTAATTTTGTATTTCATCCTTATCGTAAATTCATCATGAATTGTCGTTTGCAGTTTATCGGTTAAGCCGACCAATTCGGCACTTAACAATTCAATATTTTCACTGCCTATTCGGCGATTGGTCGTGGCATGTTTTTCGTTTAAGTTTTTGTAGTAAAGGTGTATGGCATCGGCGACATGACCATTAAGGCAGACTTTACCATCGTCCAGAAGCATACCTTTTTGGCATAAATTGGAAATCATTCCCATATTATGGCTCACAAACAAAATAGTCCTACCTTCTTGTGATACTTCATCCATCTTCCCTAAACACTTCTTCTGAAACTGCGCATCGCCCACCGCCAAAACCTCATCGACAATCAATATCTCCGGCTCCAGATGTGCGGCCACGGCGAAGGCCAATCTGACATACATGCCGCTGGAATAGCGTTTGACCGGCGTATCCAGAAATTTTTCCACTTCGGCGAAAGCCACAATTTCATCGAATTTCCGTTTGATCTCGGCTTTGCGCATGCCGAGTATCGCGCCATTTAGAAAAATGTTTTCCCGGCCGGACAATTCCGGATGAAAGCCTGTGCCGACTTCCAGCAAGCTGGCGACGCGGCCTTTCAGGGTGATTCTGCCGGCGGTCGGCGTGGTGATGCGGCTGAGGATTTTTAATAGCGTGGATTTACCGGCGCCGTTGCGGCCGATGATGCCGACTTTGTCGCCTTGTTTGATTTCGAAGTTGATGTCTTTTAAAGCCCAGAAATCTTCCAGTTCGGTTTCTTCGGTATTGGCTTGAAAGGGGTGGCGGATGCGTCTGGCCATCGATTTGATGCCGTGACTTAGGCTGTCGCGCAGCGTGCTGTATCGTGCCTGTTTTTCATGGCCGATCAGGTATTTTTTGCCGAGGTTTTCGACTTTGATGACGGTCGTCATAAGAAATAAATCATTGCTAAGGGGATGGATAGACAATCAAATCGTGTCGGCAAACTGTTGTTCGGTTTTTGAATCGTAGCCCAGAGGGATAAGCTCCAGCGCTTTCTTCCAAAGACCGGATGCGCTGATGCTTATCCGGGCTACGGGCAAGGGAATTTTTAGGCATCGATTGCTATTCCAGAAGTGTTTCCACGCTGTCGGCCATGAAAATCCGCTCGATCCATTGTTCCAGTCGCTCGATATCGGCTTGCTGGATTTTTTGTTCCGCCCAATCGGGTAAGCTGCCGTATTTCAACAGGATTTGTTTGCTTAACACGCGAGCGGCTTCTTGTTGGGCACCTTTTTTTAGACCCCTTATTTCACCTATTTTTTCGCCTTCTTCTTTCCATTGCAGGGTCCAATCGGTCATTCGTTCGGCTAACATGGCGTCTACCTCATTCAGTTCTTGATATTCGGGAATACTTTCTTGTTTGAATCTTATTCGTAATAATCGGCTTAGCCAAATGGCAAAGCTACGGCGGATTTGTTGGTAAGGCGGGGTTTTGAGTCGTTGATGCAATTGCTGAATGCCCTCGCGCATTTGTTCGGGCGTTTGGCAAAATTCCAAGGCAATCAGGTGGCCGACCAGGTTGTCTGGATGTTGTTGGCTATAATCCGGCGGAGTGGCTTTTTCTTGTAATAAAAAGTAGCTCAAACGCGGTATATAACGATTTAATCCCGGATGCACCGGTTGAATCAATTGTTCTATATTCACCGGCCCGGTCCAGTCGGGTGAGCCGTTATAGATGACGATCGGCATGATCGGCGGCAGTGGGGCGCCTTTATTCAGAGACTGAGAGCGTATGATGTCTTGATATAAGAGCCCCATGTAGGTCATCACGCGATTGGCCATGAAATAGTTG
>JAQTYP010000273.1 GCA_028688235.1 Methylomonas sp. | reverse complement strand
TGCCAGCCATCACTCATCAGGAGGCCGGCGTACTCACGTCCCAAGACGTTGTCGATCAAACTATTTAAACCTTTTCGTGATTTCCATGTATTTCGTGGACGAAATGATTTTTTCCAGGATTAGGCTATTCGGTACTTCTTGCGCTTACGCCAAAAGGTCGCCCGGCTCATGCCGGCATGGCGGGCGGCGGCTTCCAAATTACCTCCAGTTACCTTCAAGGCTTCGCGTATCAATTCCGCTTCGTCGACATGAGGGATATTTTGCCTAGACAGGGTCGTCCTATTGCCACCCGCCGGCATTTCACGAAACTCCGGCGGTAAATCCTCCAAGGTGATTTCGTTGCCGCGGCCGACCGCAAAGGCATACTCGACGACGTTTTTCAGCTCCCTGACGTTTCCCGGCCAACGATAATCCAGCAAGCGACGCATCGCATCCGGCGCAATGCTGTCAACGTGGCGCGGGCCCTGTTGATTGTGCTGGTCGATACAGAGCCATAGCAGCAGCGTCACGTCCTGCCGGCGTTCGCGTAAGGGCGGCAAAAAGACCGGCACGACGCGCAAGCGGTACATCAAATCCTCCCTAAAGCGCCCGGCTTTGACTTCTTCCCTGAGCGATCGATGCGTCGCGGCGATGATGCGCACGTCGACGGAAATCGCCGAATCGCCCCCCACCGGAATGAAGCTTTGCTCTTGCAAAACCCGCAAGAGTTTGGCTTGCAACTCCAGCGGCAACTCGGCGACTTCGTCCAGGAACAACGTGCCGCCGCTGGCACGTTGAAACAAGCCGGCATGGCTACGCACGGCACCGGTAAAAGCCCCTTTGACGTGGCCGAACAATTCGCTTTCGAGCAGGCTAGGCGTCAATGCCGCACAATTAATCGCCAAAAACGGCTTGTCGCGACGAGCGCTCTCCAGATGCAAGGCATGGGCGACCAATTCCTTGCCGGTGCCGGATTCTCCGCGTATCAACACCGTCGCTTCGGTTTCTGCCACATTGCGGATGATTTTGATTGCCTGCTGCATGGCGATATCCCGAGAGAAAATACCATGAAAACTCTCGTCGGCGTCCAACCTGCCGGCAACGGCTTCGCTTCCGGATCTAGGCTGTAAAAATTCCATGGCGCCGGCAAACTGACCGCTGGCGTCGAAAAAGGCCCGCGCCGTTCGATAACAGGCGACCACGCCGCCATTCGGACGCTTCAGCGTCACAGCCTGCGCTTGGATACTGCCGTGTTCGGCCAGCGCGCAGGGATCGCTGCCATCCTCGCATCCTAAGGCCTCGGTGCAGTTCCTGCCCACGACTTCTTCTGCCGGGCGTCCAAACAAATTTTCCGCCCCCTTGCTCCAGAACATGATTTTGCCGTCGGCGTCTATGACGAACACCGCGCCGGCATCGACCAATTCGGTCAGTATGGCCACGACTCGGTCCGGACCGATTTGACTTAACCAGCGATTAAAGAAAGGCGAGATTTGGCGCATGTTACTTCACTATTTTGTTTCATATTTGTTTCAATCGTAGCACAAATGTTTCACCGTTTCACATTGAAACAAATCAAACGCTCGACATCCCTAGAAAAACCATTATGAATCAATCACTCATAAAATCATTACCCTCCATATAAACTGGCACGACAATTGATATAAGTAAATCAAGTTTTTCTAATTCATAAACACCCTTGCGGAGACGACCATGATTTTCAGACAACTCTTCGAAATCGAAACATCGACCTATAGTTACTTGCTCGGCTGCGAACGCACGCGCCGCGCGGTGATCATCGATCCCGTCGCTTCCGAAATCGACGATTACATCGACTTGTTGCAAAGCTTGAACCTTAAATTGGTTTATACGCTGGAAACCCACGTGCATGCCGACCACATCACGGGCGCTGGTTTACTCAGGGAAAAACTGGGCAGCAAAAGCGTCGTGCATAGAGATGCCGGCGCAATGTGTGCGGATTTACTGGTGACCGACGGCGTGTTGTTGCAAGTGGGAGATCTGGAACTGGAAATACGCCACACACCCGGCCACACTAACGGTTGCGTCAGCTACGTGATGGCGGATCGAGTCTTCAGCGGTGACGCCTTGCTGATCGGCGGCAGCGGCCGCACAGATTTTCAACAGGGTAACGCCGGTCAATTATACGACAGCATTACCGGCAAGCTGTTCACGCTGCCACCCGATACCTTGGTTTATCCGGGCCATGATTACAATGGCAACACCGTATCCACGATCAAACAGGAAATCGCAAAAAACACCCGCCTCGGAGGAGGCAAGTCTCGCGACGAATTCATCGCCATCATGCAGGAGCTGAAATTGGCTTACCCCAAATTTATCGATCAAGCCCTGCCGGCCAACCAATCCTGCGGCATGGCCCTCGAACAGGCATAAGCCATGTTGTTGACGCTGACCCTATCATTGATCATCGGCTTGCTGCTCGGCATGCTCGGCGGCGGGGGTTCGATTTTGGCGGTGCCCATGCTGGTTTATCTGCTGCATATCGAAGCCAAAACAGCTATTACGACCTCGTTTGTCGTGATCGGTTTATCCAGTCTCTTAGCCTTGATCCCGCATGCCAGACGCCATTCGGTTTGCTGGAAAAGCGGCGTGTTTTTCGGCCTGTCAGGCATGGTTGGCGCCTTTGCCGGCGGCCGATGGGCGGCTTTTTTCAGCCCGGATTTGTTGATGACTCTATTCGGTTTGATCAGCCTCAGCACTGGCTTGTTGATGCTGCGAGGCGCCAGGCCGGAAGCGCCCGGCAAAACCATGAAGGCTTGCCCGACGCGCGTACCTTATTTCAGGGTCTTGTTCGACGGCTTCTTCGTCGGCGGCCTGACCGGCATGGTCGGCGTAGGGGGCGGCTTTTTGATCGTCCCGGCCTTGACGCTGTTGGTCGGCTTACCGATGCAAGGCGCGGTAGGCACATCGTTATTGATCATCGTCATGAACGCACTGGCAGGGCTAGGCGGATACAGCCAACATGTCGATCTTGATCTACCCTTGATAGTGGAAGTGGCCACCGGCACACTGGTTGGCAGCGGAATAGGCGCCGTTATTTCGGGCTATATCAAACCCGCTTCGTTGCGGCGCGGCTTTGGTTTAATGGTCGTCGCGGTTGGACTCTATGTATTGTCTCAAGCCTTTACCGCTGAACTCTTGGCCGACGCCATGACTTGGTTAAGAGGCGCACATAGCGAGACCTGGGCGATAGCGACTTTGATGCTGGGCTTGATACTGGCAGGCATAGGCAGATGGATACATAAATCCGACACCACCTTCTTAAACACCGAACATACGGCCGACGGACATTAAGCATGCATCCCGAACGATTCAGACAATGGCATGACAAACTCAAACTTTGGGCGGACGAACTCGGCAATCTGTTGATAGAGGCTTTTCATTATGTCGCGTTATTCGTGATCGGCGCCAGTATCGTATGGTCGGCCGTGTTTGCCTATATCGTCATGATGAATCAAGGACACGCCAGCATAGGCGACATACTGTTGCTGTTTATCTATTTGGAACTGGGCGCGATGGTGGGGATATATTTCAAAACCAACGTGATGCCGGTGCGTTGTTTGATTTACGTGGCAATCACAGCCTTGGCCCGATTGGTCATCGCCGATGTACAAGCCCACCACGAAGCGGGTATCAGCATGTTATGGGTATCCGCCGCGATTTTATTGTTGGCGATATCGACCAGAGTCATTCAAAAACCGCCGTCCGACGCCGGATAAAGGAATAAACGTTATTTAGAACAAACAGGAGTAAACCATGGCAACGAAGAATCAAAGGCTGAACATCTCCGGCATGCAGTGTACTGGCTGCGAGGACACCATTTGCGATGCCGTCAGAGCCTTGCCGGGCATCGCAAGCGTCAAGGTCAGTTATCGGGAGCAAATAGCCGATATCAGTTTCGATCCGGCCCAGGTTCACTTGAAACAAATCCGTCAAACCATTGCCGACAAAGGTTACGGCACAGAGGCCGAAAATCCGCAAAGGCCTAAGTTGGTTCGGGCCTTTTTCGCTTTTGTCTTGCTGTTTCTGATCGTTGGCGGCGCAACCTACTGGGGCAAGAGCCAGATGCCGGCCGTAATGCAGATGATCAATCCTCAGGCCGGGTATGCAATATTGCTGGGCATCGGTTATTTGACCGGTTTTCATTGCATAGGCATGTGCGGCGGCTTCGTCGTTTCCTATACCAATACAACGCATTTCAAATCCCGGCAAATGCTAGCCCATTTAGCTTACGGGATAGGCAAAGTCCTGTCTTATAGCGCGATAGGCGCCGGTTTCGGTTGGCTAGGCGCAAGCATTGCGATCACGCCGCAAATACGCGGCATCGCCGCCTTGGCGGCCAGCCTGTTTCTGGTGATATACGGTGTACGCATGCTGAATATTTTCGGATTCTTGCGCCGCTTCGTACTACGCTTACCCGAGTCGGTTACCAAGCAAGTCGCCGAAGGCATGCGTAAACAGCGTAATCCCTTGGTAACCGGATTGTTCAGCGGCTTACTCTTGGGATGCGGCCCATTGCAAGCCATGTACATCATGGCGGCCGGGACCGGAGATTCGCAACAAGGAGCAATGATTTTACTGATGTTCAGTCTGGGCACTTTGCTGCCCCTCTGGGGATTCGGCTTGTTCGCAACCCTGCTATCCACCCAGGCAATGCAGCAGTTGGTCAGAGTTTCCGGCGTACTGGTCATCGTTATGGGCGTGATGATGGCTCAACACGGCATGATGTTCATCAAAGGCGGCAAGATGATCATGCCGATGCAGCCCAAGCAGATGCAGATGACAAACTGATGATCATCCGGAGAAACTATATGGCGACTATGAAAACTGCATTACCCAAACCCGGTCTGCTGCGCCGGGAAATTGCCCTGGCCTTGCTAATCAAGCTTATTTTATTGATTGGCCTTTGGTTTTTGATTTTTCGTTGGCTGCAGCGCCCGGCCGAGCAGCCCGATATCGCCAGTCATTTTGCGTTACAGGCTCCCGCGAGCGCCACTATTTCCGATTTTCCTTCTCAACCTTAACATAAGGAGTTAGCCATGTTCGGTGAGGTGATCGTCATGCTGTCCAGGAGGCAGTTCGGTCTGACAGCGCTGTATCACTTTTTATTCGTGCCGATGACATTGGGCATGACCTTTATCCTAGGCATCATGGAATCGTTATACGTCATGACCGGCAAAGAGCTATACAAAGACATGACCCGCTACTAGGG
>JAQTYP010000272.1 GCA_028688235.1 Methylomonas sp. | reverse complement strand
AGCGCGTTGTCTGCCGCAACGACCTCGTGGCCTTACACCATCATGGCTACACCCGGCTTACCGGACGTGAGCCGATCATTTTCGATCGGCAGCCGGATAACCAAAAACTGTTGGCTAAACAACTAGGATTATGGCTTAAGCGTGCCTGGTGGCAGAGTCTGACTGAAGGGGACAAAAAGCTTACGAGCGAAGTCTTAACCATAGGATTTGTCGTGCACGATACTTGTACAGCAAATTCACAACTCACTAAGGCCATTGCATTGGCTGAAAATGTGGTATCTCGTTATCCCTCCGCCGAGTGTGTTTTTCTCTGCCAGGACAAAGACTGGAACAATATCGCGCATCTACATGTATTGATTTCGTTTTCTCCTCTTTTCGATTTGCGCAATTTAAAGTATCCGCGTGCCGACTTGAGAGCCGCCTGTTTTATCGATGAAAAAACAAGTCATGATTGGATGATGAATCCCGGCCTGGATCGTTTCGATGCGTGCCTGTGTACCGAAGCAAAACTGCCGGACGGAATTGTCCAACGCTTACCCGAGGGTATGAAGCCGATTGCCAGCACCGCCAAGGCACAACTGGCGTCATTACTCGATCCTAATCTGTTGCGGGTACTATTACGCATACCTGATTCGGAGTCGGTTCAGGCCAATATGGCGGCAACAAAATTGAGAGTCGCACTCAAACAGCAAGGGACCCTGGTGTCGGAAGTGGGAGCAGGTCAATGGCACAGTCTGGACAAGGTGGTGGATGTTGTGATCACCTTGCATAGCCAAACCGAAGAAACCTTGCCGCACTTTGATCGCCGGGAAGGGGTGATTAATATTATCTGGTTGCTGGAAAGTCCGGAAACATTCATGCTCGCCGATCTGGAATTGGTTGACGAATTATGGATAGTCGATGAACATGTTCTTGCCCATCCAGGCGAGCTAACCCCAAAACGGCGCAAGGTGGAAATCGAAGAAAAACAACTGAGGAATATTGCCAAAACCCTGCAGAAAATCGTGGAGGAGCGCGTTGGACGTACTTTTTGTACACCCTAACTTTCCCGGTCAGTTCAGGCGTCTGGCTAGTGCCTTGGCACAGGAACCGGGTATGCGCATACGTGCACTGGGCGACCAGAGCTGGATGCCGGCCTGCGATCTGCCCGGCATCGATTACCTGTCCTATCCCGCACCTGAGGCAGCGGGCGACGCTACGCATCCCTATGTAAAGAGCTTCGAAGCCGGTGTGCGACGCGGTCAACAGGTAGTTCGTACCCTGTTGCCTCTCAAGCATCAGGGATTCGAACCCGATGTGATCTACATTCATCCAGGTTGGGGAGATGGCCTCTATCTCAAAGACCTGTTCCCGGGCGCGCGCATTATTTCACTCTTCGAATACTACTACCGCCCGCGCGGTGCCGATGTGGGCTTCGATCCGGAGTTTCCGCTGTCTTTCGACGACATCTTTCGTGTCCGCACGCTCAACACGCTTCAGCACCACGCGCTGGAATCGTTCGATGTAGGGATTTGTCCCACGGCCTGGCAAAAGAGTCGGTACCCGGATGCATATCAGAGTAGGTTGAGCTGCTTGCATGAAGGTATCGACACCGAGCTGATCAAGCCCGATCCCCAGGCCAGTTATAAACTGCCCAACGGTATCGTACTTAATGCCGGTGATGAAATTCTTACCTATGTGAGCCGTAGTCTCGAGCCCTACCGAGGCTTTCAGCAACTGATGCGCGCCTTGCCGGCAATATTGAACGAGCGGCCCCATTGTCAGGTCGTTATTGTCGGTAAGGACGAGCCCAGCTATGGCCCCGCCCCGCGGCAAGAAAGCAGTTGGCGTATAAAATATTTGAAAGAGGTGGAAGGAAAGCTGGATACCCGGCGCGTCCATTTTACCGGTACACTGCCATTCGAGGACTATCTCAAGATATTGCAGGTGTCCCGTGCACACATTTATATGACCTATCCGTTCATTTTGTCATGGTCAATGCTGGAAGCTATGTCAGCCGGATGTCTGGTATTGGGTTCGGACACTCCTCCCGTGCGGGAAGTGCTGCGCCATGGCGAAAACGGCATGATGTTTCCGTTTTTCGATACTCAAGCCATGGCAGCCATGGCTATTGCCGTGTTGGCGCAACCCGAAGCCTATCAGGCTTTGCGCACTGCCGCGCGTAGCAGCGTGCAACTCGGCTACGATTTCAAGACCGTAATTTATCCAAAACATCTAAACATCGTGAAGCAACACGCCACAATTTTCGGCGGAGAAATATGAATAAGACATTCGAAACCCTACTCAAGCAAGCCGGTGCCAAACTACAAGCCCAGGAC
This sequence comes from Methylomonas sp., assembly GCA_028688235.1. GTDB lineage: Bacteria > Pseudomonadota > Gammaproteobacteria > Methylococcales > Methylomonadaceae > Methylomonas. The sequence continues at coordinate 2,950 of JAQTYP010000272.1, read as the reverse complement.
TTCGGCAATGCTACCAAGCTCTACAATCAAGCGCTCAGTAAGCATCCCGACAATGCCGCCGCCCAGATGGGACTGGCCATGGTGCTCAACCGCACAGGCGAAAGCGCCAAGGCATTGCCGATACTGCAGAAAATTTGGAATGTCGCACAAGCCAATAAGGCCAAGATCGACAAGGCCACCCAAGCCGAGATTCTCTTTCAGCTTGCAGTAGCGTTACAGCAACAAGGACAAATTGGGGAAGCCCTGGCTCGATACAAAGACGCCTACGAGCTCTGGCCCAATGACCAACTCAAGGGACTGATCAGCAGTCTATCGGATAGCCAGGCTGGCATGACGCCCTTCGAACAACTGTTACAACACGCCAGACAATACCAAGCTTCCGGCCAGATCGATGAGGCCATCAAGGCCTATAAAGCCGCCTTGCAGTTCAACCCGGATAATGATCGCGCCCTGCACGGTCTGGGCAATGCGCTGCGGGAGCAGGGGGATCTGCAAGGTGCCTTGCCGTTGATTCAACAAGCCATCATCATGCAGCCGGAAGTCGCCGAATACCACAATACCCTCGGTATGCTGTTTCAACAAAAAGGCGAATTCGAAAAGGCCGTTACTTTTCACCAGCGGGCGATCAATATCAACCCCCAGAATCCGCCCGCTCTTTGTAATCTCGGCGTGGCGTTTAAACGCCTCAACCGATTCGAAGAAGCTGTCGCCGCATTCCGCCAAGTTTTGCAGATCAATCCCAACATGCCGGAAGCTTATAACAATCTTGGCAATTTACTTTGGATGATAGGGGATTTGGCCGAGGCCAAAACAAATTTTGAGCAAGCATTGAAATTGCGGCCCAACTATCCGGATGCGCAACGAAACCTAGACGAGTTGATGGCGTCCAGTGAAATAGTGGCTAAAAAACAAATAGATCGAAAACGGCGGCCGCCGGCAAGGCGGTGAAGCCAAGAGCCAAATCAAGTCGCGGATCGAAGCCTTTAGCTTAGAAAAACTGACTTCCCATTTGAGAAGGGACATCAAAAGATGTATATGCTTTTCTCGCAGCCAGCAACTAACACATTCTCGAGCGGCTTGTGGTAATAATTGATTAGCGCTAATAAAATGACTCAAAAACGCAAACTTATCACCTTCGATTGGGCCATTAAACGGCTTTTGCGCAGCAAAGCGAACTTCGATATTCTGGAAGGATTTTTGAGCGAATTACTCAAAGAAGATGTTGTGATTCTTGAAGTTCTGGAAAGCGAAAGCAATAAAGATTATCGCGCCGATAAATTCAATCGCGTCGATTTAAAAGTCCGCAACAGCAAGCAAGAAATTGTCATTATCGAAATTCAATACGACCGTGAATACGATTATTTGCAGCGCATTTTTTACGGCGTATCAAAAGCAGCGATTGAGCAGATGGTCGATAATCAGTCTTATGCCCACATTACCAAAGTTATTTCGATTAATATTTTGTATTTCGATTTAGGTAGTGGCTCCGACTACATTTACAAAGGCACGACGCGATTTATTGGCTTGCATAATCATGATGTGTTGGAACTCAATGCCAAGCAAAAGCAATTGTTTAATAAGGACAGCATCGAAGCCATTTATCCTGAATATTATCTGATTAAAATAAATCGCTTTAATGACATTGCCAAAGATACGCTCGATGAATGGATTTACTTTTTAAAAAACGAAGAGATCAAAGAAAGTTTTACCGCAAAAGGACTCAAAGCAGCGGAAGAAAAACTGAGTATCATGAAGTTGCCGGAAGACGAACAAAAAGCCTACGAACACTATAAAGACGATTTGCGTTATCAGGCTAGTATGTTTGAATCATCGTTTGGCGATGGATATAGCGAAGGCAAAGCAGAGGGTAAAGCGGAAGGGATACACGAGACGATGAAAAGTATTGTCATCAATTTGGCCAAAGAACATACGGCTGTTGAACTTATCGTTAAAGTAACAGGCTTATCGGAAGCCGAGATTTCCCATATTTTATTAGAGTCAAGATTGATGCGCCTTCGATTCCTAAGATGTAGATGCTTTACGCACGGCAATTTATGACGCGGCTCCGGATGCGAAGGCGATTCGTTTATTTGATTCGCGCCTCAAGGGTAGTGTCGAATCGTAAAGTGGGCTACCAACTTAAGCCGGGACAGTCTGAGGTTAAGCCGTTCGTGGTGAGAAGAGTCGAACCATGAATGGCTTAACCGTTCACCCTTCGACAAGCTCTCAAGAAACAGCTTTTTTGTATATTTAAAATCAATGACTTGTGAAATTTAAAAATTGCAAAAATTTGCCTCAAACAGCGGATGTTTCATGGTAACGCCATGCTTCCGAAGGGGGCTTACTTTGCTCAGGACGAACGGTTAAGCCTCCCTCTTTGTCCCGTTTTAAACGAGAAGCCCTTATTGCTAAAACGCTTGAGGGACTTGCAAAATACCACATGATGTAGTGCGAGTTCTCCGGAAAACACTAGATGTAGTGGTTTTTAGGGTGAAAATTCATAATTTTGCAAGTTGCTCGCTTATATTTAGTTGCGTGACATCATTCCAATAACGATAAATTTTTTATGAAAAATATTTGTATCACGGGTGGTATCGATCATGATCTCAAGTTTGTTGCCGATCTTCTTCAACAATCTGGAATGATGCCTCCAACGCCGGCGCACGATAACCTCTATCGAGATATGTCTTTCTGGCATCAACAGGTTATTGCTTCAGCCAATGAAGACGCCGATACATTTCAAGACATAAGCAACCCTGGGCGCATGTGGGAACAGTTGGCTAGCGAGATATTTTTAGATAATATCGATTCAAAAATTTGGGGTTGGGCGGAAACACAAAGTACATGGTTGCTTGATTTTTGGTCTAGTTTTGAACCCAGACTGAGTTTTGTACTAGTATGCTGTGCGCCAGAACAAATGCTGGCCCATATTATCTCTACAGGTAAAGAC
>JAQTYP010000271.1 GCA_028688235.1 Methylomonas sp. | reverse complement strand
TTCAACGGTTGGTACACGGAAGCATCCTGGACAGTCACAGGTGAATACCGTAAATATAAGAATGGTAAATTCTATAAACTCGATCCGAAACAGAATTTCAGTTTGAAAAACGGCACCTGGGGGGCGTGGGAATTGGCGACCCGTTATGCTGAAGCGGATTTGAATAGCGGAAATATCACGGGCGGACAGATGTCCCAGTTGACGGTGGCGTTGAACTGGTATTTAAACAGCAATTTCCGTTTCATGGCGGACTATAACAAGTCCCTGGATTTGAGCGGTTCGCCTGTGAAAACGACTACGGGCCAAGATCCCAATGTCGATACCTTCATGCTGCGTGGAGTTGGCCTTCTAATCTGCCACGTATCCAGCTGGATTCTAAGCCGTGCCGGATTGTCCCGGCACGGCTTTTTTGCGTTAAGATGCGCCGTTCTCGCGTTATTCGTTCAGATTTAGTCAATGAATTCGAAAAAAATTACTTTATAGCTTGGAAGCTTGTTATTGTCCGCTTGCGCCAGTCGCCCGGTCGAAGAAAGGGTGTCTGAAGACTCAAGCTGGAAATTGATACCGGAATGTATGTATTTTTCCGGGAGGGATAAAGGCACCGAGATCGTCAGCGTGCAGCAATCGACGTTACGTGCCGTGTTGAGCAATTTCAAAACCGGCGAGGTGGATGTTATCGATCTCAGTCGCCCTCAGAAAATGGCGCGTATCGCCCGTTTTAGTCTGAATCCGAGAAAAGGCGAAGAATTGACTTCGGTGGCTTTCCATCCTGCGCTGGATGTGTTTGCTGCCGTGGTCGACGCCGGCGAGGCGCGTGGCCGGCTGGAAATTCGATCCGCCCGCGACGCTAGCCCGCTCGATCATGTCGAAGTGGGTTACGGGCCCGACGCGGTGGTATTTTCTAAAGACGGTTCGGTCATTTTGGTGGCCAACGAAGGTGAAGATTTTTCGTTCGATCAGGCTTCCGGCGAATTTTTTTCGGCGGAAGGGAGTATTTCCATTATCCGTTTGGATAACAAAGGTCGAGTCAAGGCCAATTCCAATATCGAGCTAGCCGACGTGGCTCACAGAGAAGGCTTTATCGTTGCGGAAAAAGGCCATTTTCTCGAACGGGAAATCGATTGGGACGGCGACGGAAAAATCAGCAAACAACTGGATTTCGACGGCAACGGCAAGATCGATAACAAACGAGTCAGGCTCGGCCGATTCGAAGGTGCCGATGTCTACGGCAACGAGAAGAAAGGCGAGGCCAAGATATTGATTCCGGTTGCCGCCGATTCCAAGACCTTGTTGGAACCGGAATATATCGCCTTGTCGGCGGATGCCAAGCGCGCCTACGTGACGCTTCAGGAAACCAACGAAGTGGCCGAAGTGGATGTGGAACACGGCAAGGTGCTGGGTTATTTCAATATGGGTATCGCCGAACACGAAGCCGACCGAAAATCCGACGGCTGGGTGGCGTTCGAGCAATCGGTCATGGCCTTGCGAGAACCGGACGGCATTGCCTTAACTCCGGATGGGCGTTATTTTCTGACCGCCGACGAAGGCGATACGGATACCGAAGTTCAGGACGGAGAGGAGACTTTGCAAAGCGGCGGTCGAACCGTGAGTGTGTTCGATACCAAGACCGGCGATTTCGTCGCCGATACCGGCAATCAACTGGACGAGATTGCCTTCGCTCACGGTGTTTATCCGGATAGACGTAGCAACAAGAAAGGCGCGGAGCCGGAAGGGATCGTAGCGTTCGAAATGGACGGTCAAGCTTGGGCGGTAGTCGGGATGGAGCGGGCCGATGCGCTGGTTTTGATCTCTTTAGCCGAACCGAAACAGCCCAAAGTCGTGGCATTGGGCAAGATTCCGGGCGACGAAAGCCGCTCGCCGGAAGGTCTGGCACATTTCGAGCGTAACGGAGAGCATTATGTATTGTCCGCCAACGAGATGAACGGTACGGTGGCGTGTTTTAAGCTGACGCGTGACAGCCTTAAACTGGAGCATTGAGTGCCAAATAATGGCGCAAGTGTCGGCTGGCGCGCAACTTAAGGCTGCAAAACAGTATGGCCGTTGGCAGGGCATAAGCAATGGCGACACCGGTTGCACCATAACGCAGACCCAATAGAAAACTTAACACTAACATGCCGATGGCGGAAAATGCCATCCAGTAGACCACGGCTCTGTTTTGCCCCATAAATTGCAGATAATAAGGCGCATCGGAATACAAGGTGTTGATTGCCGCTCCTAATGTACTGATGCATAAAGCTAGATAGCCTTCAGAAAAGTCTCGTCCGAAAAGAGCCAGAATTTCGGCTCCTAAAAAAACGATGGCACTTAGATAAAGAATTAAAAAACCTGTTATCAAGCGGGTTCGCTTGTGTAACAAGCGTTTGATGCCTTTGGCGTCGCGCCTTTCCAGCAATACCATAAGCATCGGTAGATAATAACGGTTGGTGGATGTGCCTATTAATACGAGTAGACCGCTAGTCTGCATGATTACGGAAAACAAGCCAACCTGCATTTCAGAGGGATGCAATAGCTCGAGTACGATAGTGCCCGCATTAGTCAGTATGGTCATCATCAGACTGCCGATCAATAAAGGCAGTGCCTTGCTGATCCATTTCCGTCTATCTTGAGAATCGGGTTTGGCTCGCCGCAAGGCTTGAGGGCAGACGATCTTGGCTGCGGTAATCAATAAAAATAAAGTCGCGCACCAAGCAAGGCCCAAGCAAATGACGCTGGAAACGGCCGATTGCGCAATGTTGCTTTGCCATACAACGAAAAGGAAGATGATGAACAGTCCAGGCAAGCAGGCGCGGTATAGTGCTAATGCCATGATTTGAAAACCGAAAACCGTGACGATTTCGATCAAGAATAAGCTGATCGCTATGATGGGTAAAAAAGCGGCGTAAATCACGATGGATATATGAAAGTCGGCTTGTTTCCAAGCCAGAATTCCTTCCAGTGTCACCGACAAAATGACTAGCAAAACGCAGCTGAAAAGCAGGATGGTGCGGGTCGAGAAACGCAGGAAACTCCGTAATCGTCCCCAGTTTTCCCGCTCGATGTTCAACGCCACCAGTCTCAGTGCATATTTATCCAGCCCAAGCGTGGCGAGAGTCGATAGTAGCGTGACCACCGAAACCGAGACGCTGTAGTCGTCGAAGGCTTCGATGGAAAGTTGTCTGGCCAAAAAGACATTGGCCACAAACATCAGCGCATAATTGCCGAGGCTCAGGCCAAATAGCATCAGCGAACTGAAGTTATTGGGATGAACGGAAAAGTTCGGATTCACGGCGCAGGGACTCGCAGGCTAGACATAGTCGCTTAAGGGCTTGTCAGCATCGCCACTGTTTCCGGCGACAGGCTATGGTTATATCGCCCCGCAACAATCCATGCGGCTCTCGGCCCGCCATGTTGTAACGCCAGCCGTGCAACAGCGGACATTTCTCGTCGCCGAACAGCAATTGTTCGAGCTTCTTGCGGGTAGTCAGGATGACAGGATTCAGCGAGTTTTCCTCCGCCCTGATCCGGACAATCGCGCTCAGTACGTCCATGATGGCTTCGTGTTGTTGGGTTTTCTTGCCGGGGCTATTTTTTCTTTCAAGGGTTCGCGGCTGATTTGTTCGCACAAAAGGGGAAGTTGTCCGGGGCGGGCTATGTATTGAATGGTCATGATTTGCTAGGAATGCCGGCGATTCTTGAAATCACCGGCTATTTTACTCTGCAGAAGATCATCGCGTGGCGGAAAGTTTTTTTCTGGGGAGAAGCGCGAGCTTGCCGGGAAAAATTCCTTTTTCCTCGTGCTTGTATGGTCGATTCCGGTTTCAATCTTTAAGATGCCTAAATTTTTGTTATGCGATCGATTAGGTAAATTATGAATAAGGTTACTCTGGGTCTATTGCCCTGGTTTGCTATAGCGCCTCTGACCGACGTGCTGGCCGAGCAATCTGCCGGCGATGCGGCGGCTTTGGAAGATGTCGAGGTTGTCGCGGTATCTCCGCTACAGTTTGGCGGCGTGGATATCAACAAGATACCCGCCAACGTGCAAACGGTTTCGGCCGATGAATTGCAGGATGCCCAGGCAATATCGCTGGCCGATTACATGAATCGTTATCTGGGCAGCGTCAATATTAACGATGCCCAAAACAACCCCTTGCAACCCGATGTGCAATACCGCGGGTTCAGCGCTTCGCCTTTAATGGGTTTGCCGGCCGGCATGGCTGTCTATGTGAATGGTATACGCTTTAACGAGCCCTTCGGCGACATGGTCAATTGGGATTTGATTCCGCAGGGCGCCATCGAAAACATGGCTTTGCAGCCGGCTTCGAATCCGGCCTTCGGTTTGAATGCCTTGGGGGGCTCCATCAGCATCAATACCAAGACGGGCTTTTCGGCTCCCAAGCATCAATTGGAGGTGCAAGGCGGTTCCTGGGACAGGCACACGGAAGAAATCACCAGTGGCTGGAACAACGGCACTTGGGGTTATTTCCTGGACTTCAACAATTTTTCCGAGGCCGGCTGGCGCGAACATTCGCGTACCGAAGCCAAGCGCGGTTTTGGCACCTTGAGCTGGCGCGGCAACGAATCCAGTCTGGACTTGAGCTTTGCCGGCACCGAAAATGCGATGCGTGGTAACGGTGCGATACCAGAAGAAATGCTGGCTTATGGTCGCGACCAAGTTTTCACACATCCCGATTTGACCCGTAACCGCTTGTTCATGGTGTCCCTGGATGGCGACACCTGGCTGAACGATCATAATCAGTTGTCGGGTACCGCCTATTATCGTCGCAACAAGATCAGCACCTATAACGGTGACGGTGGCGAGGCCGGTGAGTGCCAGGACGAAGGCGGCGGCGAAGATAATTTCTTATGCGATGAAGCAGGAGGCGAATTCGCCGATGAAGCCTTGATCGATTTGGCCGGAAACCCCATTTTGGCGAGCAACGCGTTGGAGGGCGGTACGATCAATACTTCGGAAACCACTCAGCAATCTTTCGGATTTGCGCTGCAGAATGCCTTTCATCACAAGGTTTTCAGCATGAGTAATCAGTTGATAGGCGGTGTCAGCTACGATCACAATACCGCGCATTATCAGGCTGATACCGAGCTGGGCAGTTTGACGGCGAATCGCGGCATTGCGGGTGGCGGCGTGTTGCTGCAAGAATCGCGGGTGCGCCTTAACACCGAAACCAACAACTACGGCGTGTTTCTGACCGACTCCCTGTCGGTGACCGACAAGTTGACCGTCACGGCTTCCGGCCGTTATAACATCACTCATCTGGAGCTGAA
>JAQTYP010000270.1:3260-5309 GCA_028688235.1 Methylomonas sp. | reverse complement strand
ACTTGTCCTGATCCCATAATTTGTTCAGCCGACGCTGTTGCAACAGGTTTTCGACAAAGGCGTGGACCACTCGGGCCGATTGCGCCAGATCGGCATTAAACAGCTGGGTAATTTCTTCGCGTGTTTGCCGGTAACTGACGTAAACCGTCAACCCCCACACCAGCAATAAGGATGTCAGTAGGGAAAATAATAGCTGTTTCTTCAGGGAGCGCGGGCGAAACCTCAGTTTCATGTCTTCAATTTTCGTCGATGATATAACCGACTCCGCGTATCGTCCGTATCAAGTTTACGTCCAGTTTTTTGCGTAGATGGTGTATGTGAACCTCTACCGCATTGCTTTCGACTTCCGAACCCCAGGCATATAAAGCCTCTTCCAGCCGGGCGCGCGAGATGCCGTGGCCGATATGGCTCATCAGATAATTCAGGATTTCATACTCCTTTTGCGCCAAATCCACCGCTACGCCGTTGTAGCGCACCTGATGCGCGGCAGGATCGATAACAACCCCCTTATGTTCCAACAACGGCAGACCGTGGCCTTCCTTGCGTCGAGCCAAGGCCCTGAGGCGGGCACAGATCTCCGCCAAATCGAACGGCTTGCAGACGAAGTCGTCCGCTCCACTGTCAAGGCCTGCCACCCTTTCGGATACGCCGTCCCGGGCAGTCAACACCAGCACCGCCGTAGCATCCTTGCGCCTGCGCAGGTTTTTCAACACCGTCATGCCATCCATGCGCGGCAGATTCAAATCCAGCACGATCAAGTCGTAATGGTTCAATCTCAAGGCCTCGTCGGCCTGGGCACCGTCGGTCAGCCAATCCACCGCGTAACCTTCCAACGTCAAACCTGCTTTCAGGCCGTCGCCCAGGATGGCGTCATCTTCTACCAATAACAATCGCATGTTTTATTCGCACCGCTCCACATCTAAAATCGTTCCCTTCACGGCCACTACTTTAACTTTTACGCCCATGGGGCAGTCCTCTCCATGTACTAGCCATAGGCTGTCTCCCACCTTAATTTTGCCTTGACCATTTTCGATAGGAGTCACCAAGTTAAAGATACGGCCTATGTATTGGGCACCGCGTTGGTTCAATAGCGGATGATCACTTTCCTGAGCCTTGGCACTGACATAACGCCGCCAAACCAATATCGATGTCACGGCCAACACCGAAAACAACAACAATTGCATCTCGAAACCGATGGACGGTAACATCAACAACACCGAACCCACGACGAACGCCGATACCGCCAGCCACAGAAAAAAAAAGCCGGGCGCCAGCAATTCGATGGCCAAAAAGCCGACGGCCAGCACCCACCAATACCAAAACACGATTTCCAGCTCAGCCATGATCTAAACCTTTTTGCTCAAGGCTTCTTTGGCCAGTTCGCCTATGCCGCCCAACGCACCGATCACGCTGGAGGCCTCCAAGGGCATCAGGATCAGCTTGCTGTTATCGGCCGTGGCAATCTCCTTGATGGACTCGATGTACTTTTGGGCGACGAAGTAATTGATCGCTTGTACATTGCCCTTGCCAATCGCCTCGGAGACCATCTGAGTCGCTTTGGCTTCTGCCTCCGCCATCCTTTCGCGAGCTTCCGCCTCGCGGAACGCCGCTTCTTTACGGCCTTCCGCTTCCAGAATGGCGCTCTGTTTCGAGCCTTCGGCCTTCAAAATTTCGGCCTGCCTTAGTCCTTCGGCCTCCAGAATCTGCGCCCGTTTTTCCCGTTCGGCCTTCATCTGCCTGGCCATCGAATCGACCAAGTCTTTCGGCGGCGCAATATCCTTGATTTCGATGCGAGTGACCTTGATACCCCATGGCGAAGTGGCTTCGTCCACCACGCTCAACAACCTGGCATTAATTTCGTCCCGGCGCGACAACAATTCGTCCAAATCCATGGAGCCCATCACGGTCCTGATATTGGTCATCACCAGATTGATAGTGGCGACGTCCAGATAATTAACCTCATAAGCCGCCTTTGCCGCATCCATGACTTGATAAAACACCACCCCATCGACTCTAACCATGGCGTTATCCTTGGTGATTACCTCCTGC
>JAQTYP010000270.1:0-3250 GCA_028688235.1 Methylomonas sp. | reverse complement strand
GCACATCCAGCACCTGCTCCATCATATTCAATTTGCGACCTATCCGGTCGATGATGGGCACGATGATATTCAAGCCCGGCGTCAACGTATTGGTATATTTCCCGAAACGCTCGACGGTATATTCCATGCCTTGCGGCACCGACTTGACGCTCATGAACACCATCAGCACCGCAAACACGAACAATACCGTTACAAACAAGCCAAAGCCGCCCATAGCGCCTCCTCAATTGATGATTTGAATGATTGTTTATTGCAAACTGTCACCCGACTAATAATAATGCATCCCTCTGAAACTTGCAGGTTATAGGACCGGATTCATGAACACCTTGATTTATTATTCTTTCAATGTCTTTATACTTTCGTTGATCGTACTCGGCGTCGGCATGTATAAACCCAAGTGGATTTTGCTGTGGATGGACAAACCCGGCCGTATACCCATTGCCTTTATCGCGGCAATCTTGTTCATGATCGCCGCAGTGATGTTCGGCGAAGGAAACAAGCAATTGGCCCAGGAAAAAGCCCAACAAACGGTTCAAAAACCCGGCTCCGAAGTCCCGGACCTGCATTGATCAGTGGGGTCGAAAATCGGCCACCAATATTTTTAATCTACGCAAATCATCCGGCCCGGCATCGGCTTGATAACGAAGCCGTATGAAATGCCGGGTAATTTGTTCGACTTGCAGCGCCAGTTCGGGGCGTAGTATCTTCGCCCTTTCGGCAAAATCCTTGGCGCCCTCGCCGGCCTGTATTTCGATGCCGGCACGCGCCATTTTGACGCAAAACTTGCGGTAATATTTGACGGCCCTATCGGTCGTCACGGTCTTCAGCCTTAGCAGCCACCAAGCTAAAGGCAGGGTGATCAGCCCAATACTGGCTGCAAACCACATAGTCAGTGTCGAGACGTCCTTGATTCCCAACCAATGCATAAATTGCATCTGACTGGCGCCGTGGTAATTGATCACCCAGCGCTGCCAATTGTAATCGACGCTTTGCCAAAGCTGCCGACTACTTTTTAACCACCTCAACGCCAGCGATTCATCGACTGTGACGCTAAACCTGACAGCCCCACTGGCCAACTGAGCGTCGACATTGACACCGCGTTCGATGCGCTCGGGCGCAATCGCCGCCGTCGGATCGAATCTGGCCCAGCCCTTGCCTTCCAACCAGGCCTCGGCCCAAGCATGGGCGTCAGCCTGCCTGACTTCCAAAAAACCGCCTACCCTGTTAATTTCGCCGCCTTGATAGCCGCCCACCACGCGAGCCGGGATCTTGGCTATCCTCAGCAGATAGACGAATGCGGTGGCGTAATGGCTGCAATATCCGCTACGGGTTTCGAATAAGAAAGTGTCTATGGGATGCTCCGGCATCAGCGGCGGTGTCAGCGTGTAATAAAATGCCTCCTGCCGAAAATAGTTCAACAGCCCTTGTATAAATTGTTCGGGTTTGGCGTCGAATCCGTTCAAGGAATTTATCAACGCCAGTTGTCTTTCCGTCGCTTCCGCAGGCAGCGCCAAGTTTTCCTGATAGGCCTCGGGACTGAGGGCGCCGGTGTTGAAGTTAGGCCGCGAAGTAATGCGATATTCTGCCCGTTCGCTAGGCCTTTTATTGGTTTGTAGCTGATAAAAGGCGTTTCTGCGCAAGTTTGCATCGAATGTTTCCGCAATGTCCAAGGCGAATACCCAGTTTTCCTTTTGCGGCTCCATCAGCAAGGTATATTCATAGGCCGTACCTGTGAATTCCGGTTCGCCCCCCTGTCTATCCGCCTTGGACATCATCCAGCGCTTGCCATCGGTCTTGGAATAAACCGGACCGCGCCAGTAACGTAATGCCGGTGGCGGAATGTCGCCTTTGAATCTGACCCTGAACACCAGTTCGTCGGACAGGCTTAAATCGCTGATGGAGCCAGGTTCCAGGGTATCCGCCAAACCGGACAAGCCCTTGCTGTCGTCTTTCAACCACATCCAGCGCGGCGCTTCGACGCGCGGAAACAAGATAAAAATCACGACTGCCATGGGCAGGGCTTGCAGCATGATGATGGCCGAAGTTTTAACCGCCACCTGCGTCTTGACGCGCTCCACCTGCTGAACCATCAATGTTGCCAGAAGTGCGGTACAAACCAACATGATGTACGCTGCCATCAATAGGCTTTGCTCGTACAGGAATTGGGAAGCCGCCACGATGAAGGCTAAATAAGCCACCAAGTACACCTCTCGCCTGCTGCGAATTTCCATCAACTTCAGCCCCAGCGCCACAATGAACAAAGCGGTACCGGCATCGCGTCCGAACACGCCCTTATGCTGGCTAAACATCAAGGCGATACCGGTCGCCGTCAAAATGAACAACCACCACCGGTTAGGTAGCCATCTGCCGTACCAGATGCCCAATGTCCGCCAAGACAGTAACACGGCGAAAAAAACGCTTAATGGAACAGGAAGATGCCAGGCATGCGGCAACGTGATCAAGGCGATAGCAGTTAATAAAAAAATCAGGCTTCGGCGATTCAGCGTGCTGTCAGGATTCAATGGCAAGCCCCCTTATCCGACGGTGAAAAATGGTTAAGCTACCGTCTTTTACGGTCATATACCTAAAATCTGCAGCACCGAGTATGAAAGAACTCGTTCAATTTTTGAAGCTAAAAACTGCTGCCTGTCAAAGAAAAGCACGAAATGATATTTTCAGGATGAAAGCATGGCGATACGCACAAAAAAGCCCGCCTATGCTTACGATAGGCGGGCCGTAGGCGAGTCAACTCCGAGATGGCTAAGCCACCGCAACTGGCCGTCTTCTTATCAGCCTTGTCATGCCCACCATAGCCGATCCGAATAACCAAAAGGATGTGGGGACAGGCACTGGCCGGAAGGATACCAATCGCAAACCGTCACCCGCACCTTCGTTCGTGCCGATCAACAACGACCCCGCAATCGTCGGAGCGCCGGAGTTTTCGCTAGCCCATATGTTGAAGTCCCCAGTAGTGGCTTCGGAACTGAAATCACTACCCCATGGGCCGCCAAGGGTGGCTTGGCCGACCAATTCTTCCGTCAGGTCCAGTGAGCCGGTATCGGTTCGAGTGAGCCAGACAAAATAATCGAAATCGGATAGCTGAAAAAGCCCGTTACCGGAAGCCGCGCCGGAAACAGTCATTGTAAAGTCGACAATCGCTTCGCCGGGAAAAAGCCATGTGTAATCGGCGGCGGATGCCGAAAACAGCGCATCGTCGACAGTCAGCACACCGTGAGCCTCCGACGCGTTG
>JAQTYP010000269.1 GCA_028688235.1 Methylomonas sp. | reverse complement strand
TCAATTGCTGACACCCCTCGTGGAGCAACATGGGAAAAATTAAGAAAAACCGGTGAAGTTCAAGCCTCGGAAACCCTAAAGCGAGAGGCTATCTCTTGGGCAAAAGCTCATCCGACTGAGTTTGTGACGTTAGCATTGAAAAAAGCGATCTACTTTTGGGTGCCGCCATTTCATGAAGGTAAGGGCCAACAATCATCGGCAGAAAAGCTTGTTCGTGTATTGTGGGCAATACAGTTTGTGATCCTCACCTTGGCAGCGTTAGGAACCCTGCTGATTCGAAAACTAAGAAACAGACAACTCGCGATTCTCTGGTTAGCAGTTGTTTGCTATACGGCAGTACACATGCTTTTTTATGTAATTTTCAGATACCGTGAGCCCATTATGCCGATCATAGGAGTGATCGCGGCGCTAGCAATTGAAGCGTTTGTGGCAGGCCAAATTCAGACTAAGAAGTTAGCTCTTGAAATCAAGCATTCATAGCAAACTGACAGGCAAGTGGCAAATCAATTGCTGCCACTGATGATCGAAACGCAGTTGTCCGGATTTGGCCGGTTGGGCGAGCCCAAGCTCCGATTTGCGATAGCGTAATCGGAGGAATGTTGACTTCGAAATGTGCGATTACGCAAGCTAATCGCACCTACATTTTGAATGGCAGCTTATCTGCCTTTTCTTGTCTGTTCAAATTCATCTTCATTGGCTGCTTGGGGTCGCCAGCAGTGATTCGCGGAGCATGAAAACAGTCTTTCCGGAACGTCTTCTTTCAGAAGAGTCCAGGGTTCGCAAAGACTGAGTATGTCACACGCGCTTTTCGGATTTGTATGGCGCCAGACTTTCCACAGAGTAAAATGGCGACTGGTGACACGACGGCTTGTTATAGCCTGCGGAATCCGGCTTTTGATCGTTGATCCGATACTTTACACCTTCATCGTTATTCACAAGCATCGTCATGCCCGTCGGACGCGGGCATCCAAATGCCATGGGGGTAGCCTCAAGCTATCACTGCGGTCTGGATTCGCTCGCAGTCTACGGCTCCGGCACAAATCTGTCTGGAACAGATTTGCATTACCCGAAGGGTGTCAGGCAGGATAGCCTGACATGAATCTCTGCCGGAATGACGGGTATAAAAACTAGATGTGTATAACGATAAGTGCTTTACCCAGGTATCAGCGGACCAGACTCAACAACACCCCGGCTGCGACGGCCGAACCTATAACCCCCGCCACGTTAGGACCCATCGCATGCATCAACAAAAAGTTGTAAGGGTTGCTTTCCTGACCGACTTTGTTTGCGACTCGCGCCGCCATCGGCACGGCGGATACGCCGGCCGCGCCTATTAGAGGATTGATAGGCGTGCTGCTGAAACGGTTCATGACCTTTGCCATCAACACGCCGCTGGCGGTGCCGATCGAAAACGCGATCGCACCTAGACCCAAAATCCCTAAGGTTTCCAACGTTAAAAAAGCATCCGCACTGAGTTTGGAGCCGACGGACAGGCCCAAAAATATCGTGACGATGTTGATCAATTCGTTCTGGGCGGTTTTGCTGAGTCTGTCGACCACACCCGATGCGTTCATCAAATTGCCCATGCAGAACATGCCGACTAAAGGTGCGGCGGAAGGCAGTAAAAAGGCAGTTAGCGTAACCAGCATCAACGGAAACACGATTTTCTCGGTTTGCGTGACGGTGCGAAGCTGCTGCATTTCGATTTTGCGTTCTTCCTCCGTGGTCAAAGCGCGCATGATAGGCGGTTGAATCAAGGGCACCAAAGCCATGTAAGAATAAGCGGCCACGGCAATGGCGCCTAATAATTCCGGCGCCAGTTTGGATGCGACGTAAATCGCCGTCGGACCGTCCGCACCGCCTATGATAGCAATCGCGGCGGCCTGCTTCAGATTGAAATCCATGCCCGGCACGGCATTCAGCGCCAAGGCGCCGAATAAGGTGCCGAAGATGCCGAACTGGGCGGCCGCGCCCAACAACAACGTCTTGGGATTGGCCAGCATGGGGCCGAAATCGGTCATCGCGCCGACCCCCAAGAAAATCAACAACGGAAACATCCCGGATTTTATGCCGCCGTACATGTAATAAAGTACGCCGCCTTCTTCGGTCATGCCCGCAACAGGAATGTTGCTCAGAATCGCGCCGAATCCTATCGGCAGCAATAACAAGGGTTCGAAGCCTTTTTTAATCGCCAAAAATAGCAGCAAAAAGCCCACCGACATCATGATCATTTGCGGACCCGTGATGTTATAGAGCCCGGTGCTTTCCCATAACAGTGATAAATTTTCCATGAATAATCTTTGTTTGTTTAAAGCGTGACCAGAACGTCGCCGACCGCCACGCTATCGCCTTGTTTAACGTTGACGGCGCTGACGATGCCGGCGACCTTGGCGCGAATCTCGGTTTCCATTTTCATTGCTTCCAATACCATCACCACGTCGCCTTCGTTGATATGCGCGCCTATGTTGACGGTCACTTTGAGCACCACGCCGGCCAACGGTGAAACGACGACGCCATGCCCGCTGATGATAGGCGGCGTGACGACCAGATCCGGCCCTGTCGGAATCGTAGGCGCACTCGACACCGATAGATTGGCACCACCTGGCCCCACGACGACGTTGTAATTGCGACCGTCGACGTTGACGGTATAGGATTCGGTTGGGGTCTCGGCCTGAGCGGCAGCAGCTTTGGCGCTGGAAGCTTCGGGATTCGGTGCCGGTTCGAAGGCAGCCGAATTACCCCGGTTCTGCAGAAACTTCCAACCGATCTGCGCAAACATGCCGTCGATCAGCGCATCTTCTTCGACACATTCGGCCAATTTAACGCCTTGTGCCGCTGCTTTGCGTTTGACTTCGGCCACCAATTTATCCATTTCCGGCTGCAACAAATCGGCCGGACGGCAGGTAATGGGCTGTGCGCCATCCAAAACGCGCGCTTGCAATTCTTTATTGACCGGAGCCGGAGAAGCACCGTATTCGCCCTTTAAAACGCCGGCAGTTTCCTTGCTAACGGTTTTATAGCGTTCGCCGGACAATACATTCAATACCGCTTGAGTACCGACGATTTGCGAAGTCGGCGTGACCAACGGAATGAAACCCAAGTCTTCCCGTACGCGCGGAATTTCCAGCAATACTTCGTCGAACTTATCGGAAGCGCCCTGTTCTTTCAATTGGCTTTCCATATTGGTCAACATGCCGCCGGGTACTTGCGAAACCAGGATACGTCCGTCTACGCCTTTCAGGCTGCCTTCGAACTGCGCATATTTTTTGCGCACCTCGCGGAAATACGCGGCTATTTTTTCCAGCTTGACCAAGTCCAGCCCGGTGTCGTTAGGCTGACCTTGCAGACTGGCGACTATGGTTTCGGTGGGATTATGGCCGTAAGTCATACTCAGAGAGGAAATCGCGGTGTCGGCGTTATCCAAACCGGCTTCTATCGCCTTGATATAAGTGCCGACGCTCAAACCCGTAGTGGCGTGGCATTGCATGTGAATCGGAATGGCCACTGCACTTTTCAGCTTACCGACCAACTCGTAGGCGTCATAAGGCGTCAAAAGACCTGCCATGTCTTTGATACAGATCGAGTGCGCGCCCATGTCTTCTATGACGCGGCCCTGCTCTACCCATTTATCTATCGTATGTACGGGGCTAGTCGTATAGGAAATCGTACCTTGGGCATGCGCATCGGTATTTAAAACCGCTTTGACGGCGCGTTCTATATTGCGCATGTCGTTCATCGCATCGAAAATGCGGAAAACGTCGATACCATTGACGACGCAGCGTTCGACGAACTTATCCACGACATCGTCGGCATAATGACGATAACCCAATATATTCTGGCCGCGAAACAGCATTTGCTGGCGGGTATTGGGCATGGCTTTTTTCAGCAGGCGTAAGCGCTCCCAAGGATCTTCGCCAAGATAGCGAATACAAGCATCGAAGGTTGCCCCGCCCCAGGACTCGATAGACCAGTAACCGATACGATCGAGTTGCTCGCATATCGGCAGCATGTCTTCGATCCGCAAACGGGTCGCCAATATCGATTGGTGAGCGTCGCGTAACACGACTTCCGTAATACCTAAAGGTTTTGTTACCTTTGCCACTCTTGTTTCTCCTTATGATGCCTTTTGGGTCGGGTGGCAAATACCTTGTGGGTAGTATTGCCGTTTTCTCCGGACGTTGATCCGGATATCCAATTAAATTTTTTGTTGATGTTTCTTGCGATATTGATGAACAGCGGCGCTAATGGCCGCAATAGCGCCAAGGTCATCGCCATGATGGGTACCGACGTGATGGCCGCCGGGTAGTCCCGGAAAAAAACGTAAGATTGCCGCCGACATACTTTTGATTGCTACGATCAGCATGGCCAAAAACGCAAAGACCATGCCCATGCCAATCAACATCAGCTCTATTCCTGACGACACGAGTTCGTTCATAGCTATCCATCCCAAAATTACAAAGTGATGCCGCATTATCTACAAATTAGGCGAATTTCACAATCGACAGCCTTGTCCAATGACCATGACCCCACGATCTCGGGCATAATAAAGGCAAGCGCCAATTTCGGCCGATTCCTATCGTCACGCCAGGTAATTTCCTTATGTTTCAACCTGACAGAATTTACAGTCACCGCAACCCTAAAACGGGTTTGACCGAATGGTATTTTTCCGCGCGAGAAGGCAATTTCGGCCCGTTTCGAGACAGGACTACCGCGACAAAAGAGCTGGACGCCTTTATCAAGCACTGTATAGAAACAGGCGATGACGGCGGCCGCAAATCCGGCAAAAAAAGCTCGAAATTAAGCCTGGTACCGATGAGCGACTTTTCATTCAAACGGGACAAATAAGCTAAGGAAGGAGCATGAAGTAACTTCTTCAAAATCGGAAAGGGGGTTCAGTGACTCGATTGGCAGGTGTCGGCGGCAGGGATAGCCGCCGCCAAGCCAACATGGACGTATTCACGGCGTCCTGTCGAGCGAGTCACCGAACCTCCACAATGCTTACTGTTTCAAGAAGTTATTTTGCGCATATTCCTAAATTCGACAACCATTTACTATGAAAGTAAAAATTTGGCTCCTAGCGGTTTTTCTTTCATGGATCGGGGTGGTGCCACGCCTTCATGATCGTTACTGAAAAAACAGCCTAGGTGACAAGAGTGCCTTCTAACCATGACGCTTTAGCCCACGAGTGTATCGATAATAAAAACGGCACGATCGTATCGATACGCGGCAGTGTGGTCGACGCACGTTTCGAAAGGCTGCCCGCCATCCATCATGCCTTACGGGCCGGAACGGACGGCAATGTGATTATCGAAGTGGTCGC
>JAQTYP010000268.1 GCA_028688235.1 Methylomonas sp. | reverse complement strand
GATGCCTGGTCGACCGCGTTGTTGTGCGTCGGGCAGCAACAGGGCATGCAGTTGGCGAAATCGGAGCATCTGAAGGTCTTGTTCGTTCAGCAACAAGGCGATGGGTTATTGGAAAGCCGGTCGCAGGCATTGGAGGCCAGTGGACTGCTTATCGAATGATCGTAGCTATGCTCGGGTTGCCGGGGGCTTAAAATTAACGGTTTCCCGTTTAAAACAGGAGGCAGAGGGAGGCTTTACCTTTAACTGTCCAAGCTTAAGTTGGCAGCCAAATTAACGACATTGACTGATAGGGGGGGCAATGTTTGATCTGACGAGTAATCATTTGCGCATAGCCGTGCATGGCGGAGGTGACTCCGGCGGCGGTATGGCCGGTGCGCTGGAAAGTTTTTTGAGTTTTATCGAAAGTTTGCTGGAGTTGTCGCCGACGCAGCTATTCGAGCGTGTGTTGCCGGGCGTTTCCAGTCTGGATAATCTGCATCCCTTGTTCGTGCATTTTCCGATTGCATTGTTGTCGCTATTTTTCGTATTGGATGTCGCCGGCACTGTCGGCAGTAAGGCGCAATGGCGTCGCAGCGCCGCGTCGTTGTTGTATGCCGGTGCGTTATTTGCGGCCCCGACCGTCGTTATGGGACTGGTTGCGGCGGCCGCGGTGGCTCATGGCGGCGATGTGCATGAGATCATGGAGCGTCACGAACAATTGGGCATTTCGGTGTTTTTGCTGGCCTCCGTGCTGGCCCTCTGGCGTTTTTGGGCCAAGGCTCCGCTAAGCGGAGCGGCCAATATACTCTACTTGATATTGGCGACCTTGCTGATGGGGTTGTTGGTATTTGCCGCGGATCTGGGGGGCTTGATGGTGTTTAAATACGGTGTTGCGGTCGAGCCGGTTACCGCAATGAACCGGGAGGCGGCTTCGCTGCATCAGCATGGCCTGGATGGCATGCACGAAGAGTCCGATCTGCAAGACCATGATGCACTGCCGTATCAGCATGATCACGATCATTGAACCTGTTTGCATGCTCCGGATTTTTTATGGCCTGGGAGCGCGATTTTAAGGACTTGTGTGGTATTCTAGCCGGCCTTTTTTGTGAGGTTATCGATGCGTACCCGCGTTAAAATTTGCGGCTTTACTCGGGTCGAGGATGCGATGGCGGCGGCCGAGCTCGGCGTCGACGCGATAGGTTTGGTGTTTTATCCACCTAGCCCTAGAAATGTGTCCCTAATGCAAGCCGCCGAGATCGTCAGGGCATTGCCGGCTTTCGTGACCGTGGTCGGTTTGTTCGTGGACGCCGAATCGGCCTGGGTCGAGCGGGTGTTGTCCGAGATCAATGTCGATTGCCTGCAGTTTCATGGCGACGAAACGGCGGATGCCTGTAGAGGCTACCGCAAGCCTTATATCAAGGCGATCAGGATCAGGCAGGACACCGATTGGTCGGGAGTCGAAAGAATGTACCACGATGCCGCGGGCTTGTTGCTCGATGCTTACCATCCGGACATGCATGGCGGCACCGGTTGCGGATTCGACTGGAATTTGATTCCGGAACAGCGCAGATTACCGCTTGTTTTGGCGGGGGGGTTGTCGTCCGATAATGCGGTGCTGGCTGTGCAGCAGGTCAGGCCTTATGCCTTGGATGTCAGTAGTGGCGTCGAGCTGGACAAGGGCGTCAAGGATAAGGCAAAAATGGCTGCTTTCATAAGAAAAACCAATCAAGCGATTTTATAAGAACTATGACTGACAAATACCCTCGGGGGCAGAAGTACGATATGCCGGATACGCGGGGCCATTTCGGGCCTTATGGCGGTATTTTTGTGGCGGAAACGCTGATGCCGGCGATTACCGAACTCAATGAAGCTTATCAACGCTATATCGACGATCCGGAATTTATCGCCGAGTTGGATGCCGATCTCAGAGACTACGTCGGACGGCCGTCGCCGCTTTATCATGCCAAACGCTGGAGCGAGCATCTGGGCGGAGCGCAAGTTTATCTGAAGCGCGAAGACTTGAATCACACCGGTGCGCACAAGGTCAACAATACGGTCGGTCAGGCCTTGTTGGCCAAGCGCATGGGCAAGACTCGCATCATCGCCGAAACCGGCGCCGGTCAGCACGGCGTCGCTACCGCGACCGTCGCGGCGCGTCTGGGCTTGGAATGCGTGGTTTACATGGGGGCGGTCGATGTTGCTCGCCAAGCCTTGAATGTCTATCGGATGAAATTGCTCGGTGCGAAGGTGGTGCCGGTCGAATCCGGATCGAAAACCCTCAAAGATGCATTGAACGAAGCCTTGCGCGATTGGGTAACCAATATCGACAATACTTTTTACATCATCGGTACCGTGGCAGGGCCGCACCCCTATCCGGCGATGGTCAGGGATTTTCAGGCGGTGATAGGCCGCGAGGCCAAGCGGCAATGTCTGGATCAAGCGGGACGTCTGCCGGACGCTCTGGTCGCCTGCGTCGGTGGCGGCTCGAATGCGATAGGTTTGTTTTATCCTTTCATAGACGAAACGGACGTAGCGATGTACGGCGTCGAAGCCGCCGGCGACGGTATAGCAACCGGCCGACATTCGGCGCCGCTTTGCGCCGGCCGTCCCGGCGTATTGCACGGTAACCGAACCTATTTGATGGCGGACGACGACGGCGAAATCATAGAAACCCATTCCATATCGGCCGGTTTGGATTATCCGGGCGTCGGTCCCGAGCATGCCTGGTTGAAAGACACCGGTCGGGCCAACTACGTCAACATTACCGACGACGAGGCCTTGGAAGGCTTCCATGCCTTGACCCGCATGGAAGGCATTATTCCGGCTCTGGAATCCAGCCATGCCTTGGCTTATACGATGAAGCTGGCGCCGACCATGCGCAAAGATCAAATCATCATCACCAATTTGTCGGGACGCGGTGACAAAGACATGCACACGATCATGCAACGCGAGGGGATCAGCCTATGAGCCGCCTCGCCGCTAAATTTGCCGAATTAAAAGCCTCGGGCCGCAAGGCGCTGATTCCGTTCATTACGGCGGGCGATCCCCATCCCGAATTCACTGTGCCGTTGTTGCACGACATGGTGGCGGCCGGTGCCGACATTATCGAGCTGGGCGTACCGTTTTCCGACCCTATGGCAGACGGTCCCGTCATCCAACGTGCCAGCGAACGGGCCTTGGCGCATCATGTTGGTTTGCGCAAGGTGTTGAGCATGGCGATGGAATTCAGGAAAACCGATCAAAGCACGCCGCTGGTACTGATGGGTTATTTGAATCCTATCGAGATCATGGGTTACCAGGATTTTGCCAATGCAGTCGCCCGCGCCGAGGTCGACGGCGTCTTGACGGTCGATTTGCCACCCGAAGAAGCCGAAGACTGCGTGCGCTTGCTGCGCGAGCGCGAGATCGATCAAATCTTTTTGTTGGCACCGAATACCACGGCCGAGCGCATACAAAAAATGCACGAAGTCGGCAGCGGTTATTTGTATTATGTGTCGCTGAAAGGCGTGACCGGAGCGGGTCATCTGGATACCGCCGACGTCGAGGACAAATTGAAGCTGATACGCGCTAATACCGATTTGCCGGTGGGTGTCGGTTTTGGCGTCAAGGATGCCGAAACGGCGAAGGTTATCGCCGATATTGCCGATGGCGTCGTCGTCGGCAGTGCGTTGATCAGTAAAATCGAAGCCAATCCGGACGATCCCGATCAGGCTAAGCGCGAAATCATCGCCTTGTTGAAATCCATGCGCGTTGCGATCGATCACTAAGCATTCAATCGGAGTAGACAACGAATGAGTTGGTTTGAAAAATTGGTCCCTTCTGTCATCAGAACCGACAGCTCGGAAAAAAAGACCAATGTGCCGGAAGGCCTGTGGAACAAATGTCCCAGTTGCGATGCGATTTTGTTCAACGCCGAATTGGTGAAAAACTTTAGCGTATGCCCCAAATGCGATCATCACCTGCGTATTTCGGCGCGCACCCGTTTGGATTTGTTTCTTGACCCGGAGGGTAGAGAGGAAATCGGTGCCGGCTTGAAGCCGAGCGATCCTTTGAAATTCAAAGACAGCAAGAGTTACAAGGATCGCATCAAGCAGGCTCAGAAACAGAGTAACGAGAACGACGCGCTGGTGGTCATGAAAGGTAGCTTGCAAGGCAAGGGTATCGTCGCGGCGGCCTTCGACTTTAACTTCATGGGCGGTTCCATGGGGTCCGTCGTCGGCGAGCGCTTCGTGCGCGGTGTCAATAGAAGCCTGTCCGAACGGGTGCCGTTCATCGTGTTTACCGCCAGCGGCGGCGCACGCATGCAGGAGTCTTTGTATTCCCTGTTCCAGATGAGCAAAACCAGCGCCGCGTTGACCCGATTGGCCGAGGCCGGTATTCCTTACATTTCTTTCATGACCGATCCGACCATGGGTGGCGTTTCCGCCAGTCTGGCGATGCTCGGCGACATTAATGTCGCCGAGCCCGATGCCCTGATCGGTTTCGCAGGACCCAGGGTCATAGAGCAAACCGTTCGGGAAAAACTGCCCGAGGGTTTTCAGCGTAGCGAGTTCTTACAGGATCACGGCGCGATCGATATGATCATCGATAGACGGGACATGCGGGACAAAATAGCCAGTATTCTCTCCATTCTTTATCCCAATGTCGATAACACCGTTCAAGAGTCCGAGTCGCAAAGTCTAGCTAACGAATCCGAAGACCCCGGCAATTAAGCCTGCGATGGCGCGTTTCGATTCGTTGGACGACTGGCTGCGCTGGCAGGAGGCTTGTCATCCTCGGCAGATCGATTTGGGTCTGGATAGGGTGGCGAGTGTTTATGCCAGGCTCGAGGCTATAACGAAGAAAATACCGACCATTACGGTTGCCGGGACTAACGGCAAGGGATCGAGCGTGGCTTTTTTGGAGGCCATCTACCGCGCACAGGGTTACCGCGTTGGCGCCTATACCTCTCCGCATATTTTGAAATACAACGAACGGATTCGTATCGATGGCGAGTCCTTGTCGGATGCCGAAATCTGCGCGTCCTTCGAGCGCATCGATGCGGCGCGCGGCGATACCAGTTTGAGCTATTTCGAGTTCGGCACGCTGGCGGCCCTGGATAATTTTAGCCGGACCGACGTCGACGTGCGTATCTTAGAGGTGGGATTGGGAGGCCGTTTGGACGCCGTGAACATCATCGATCCCGACGTGGCTATCGTGACGACTATCGCCATCGATCACATCGACTGGCTGGGCCATACCGAGGAAGCCATAGGCAGGGAAAAAGCCGGACTTTTCCGTAGTGCCCGTCCTGCTGTCATTGGCGACGCCAATGTGCCGGATTCCTTGATACAGGCGGCGCAGGATATC
>JAQTYP010000267.1 GCA_028688235.1 Methylomonas sp. | reverse complement strand
GCCATGCCGGCCAGTTGTTATCGGAAACGCCGGATTTGAAGCCGCAGGATTTGCGCTTGACGGAAATCATTCAAAATCATTGCCGTCGCGTCAACGATATCATCGAGGACATACTGCAATTGTCGCGGCGAAATGCCTCTCAGAAGCAGAAGATTGCGTTGCTTCCCTGGCTCGAGGCATTCATTCAGGAACAGAACCAATATTGCTGCGAGCACAGCGATGTTTTTGAGCTGCAGTGCAGACAAGCCGATTTGAACGTTTTGATAGATCCCGGCCATCTAAAACAAATTCTGAGCAATCTTTGTACAAATGCCGTCAAATACGGAAAACCGGAATTGGGGCGCATCGTGCTCGAAGCCGATCGCATAGCTGGAATACCTTGCGTTCGCGTGATAGACCAAGGGCCGGGAATCTCGCAGGAAGAGTTGAGTAAACTGTTCGAGCCGTTTTTTACCACATCCCATCAAGGTACCGGTCTTGGGCTATATATTTCCAAGGAGTTGGCCGAACTGAACCGGGCCGAATTAAGTTATGCTAAATACCATGATAAATCTTGTTTTACCTTGACAATGGCGGATGCCGATAAGGTCGAAATCGAAATATGAAGATGCCTATCACACTGGTGGTCGATGACGAGCCCGATATCAGGGAGTTACTCGAAATAACCTTGGGCAGGATGAATATCCAAACGCGATGCGCGCAAGACCTGCGCTCTGCTAGGGAATTATTGCACAGCCAGTCGTTCGATCTGTGTCTGACCGATATGCGTTTGCCGGATGGTGACGGACTGGAACTGGTCGATTACATTCAGGACGAGGGTTTGCAGTTGCCGGTAGCCGTGATCACAGCTCACGGCAGCATGGATATCGCCATCAAGGCCATGAAAAAAGGAGCTTTCGACTTTTTGACCAAACCGGTCGACTTGGTCGCATTACGGCAACTGGTGAGCAATGCCTTGCAAATTTCGCCGCACAGGCCGGAGGGCAAGGAACGACGCACGCGTAACGTTCTATTGGGCGAGTCGGACGTGATGCGCGACATTCGTTCGAAAATTCAGAAAGTGGCGCGGAATCAGGCGCCGATTTATATCAGCGGCGAGTCCGGTTCCGGTAAGGAATTAGTGGCTAAGTTGATACACCAGCAGAGTCCGCGTTGCGACAAGCCTTTTGTAGCCATCAATTGCGGCGCCATTCCGCACGAGTTGATGGAAAGCGAATTTTTTGGCCATAAGAAAGGCAGTTTCAGTGGCGCAATTGCCGATAAACAGGGTTTTTTTCAGGCAGCCGAGGGCGGGACCTTGTTTCTGGACGAAGTCGCCGATTTGCCGCTGAATTTGCAGGTCAAATTGCTCAGAGCCATACAGGAAAAAAAGATTCGCCCGGTCGGGGAGCAGCATGAAATCCCTGTCGATGTGCGCTTGCTGAGTGCGACGCATAAGGAGTTGGCCAAAATGGTACAGGAAGGCTGTTTCAGGCAGGACTTGTATTACCGTATCAACGTCATCGAACTCAATTTGCCGCCATTGAGAGCCAGGGCCGACGATATTCCGCAGATCGCCATGCATTTGTTGACGCGCCTGGCCAAGGTCAACGGCTTGCCGCTGCCGCGTTTAAGCGAAGAGGCTATGAGTGCGCTGAAGCGTTATCATTTTCCCGGGAATGTAAGGGAGTTGGAAAATATACTGGAGCGCGCCTTGGCCTTACACGAAGGCAGCTGCATTGAAGTTTCGGATTTGAATTTGCCGCTTGCCGCAGTCGAGCAGGCAACAGAGGCGAATGATTTGGGTGAGGAAAGGGTGTCCTTGGACACCTATCTGGAAAGCGTGGAAAAAAAGGTCTTGATCGCGGCCTTGGATCAACTCGGATGGAACAAAACCGCCGCTGCCCAGCAATTGGGGATGACGATTCGTTCCTTGGGGCATCGCATGAAAAAACTGGGGCTGGAGTAGACGACTCCTTTCGTACCGAAAAATCGATCGGTTGTGAAAGGTGCGGAATATGCGCCAGCCGAGTAGCGCCGCGAACTCAGCCTTTGGGTTCTATGGCGCCATCTTTGATGCCGGCATCTCGCTTATTGATATTTTTTCATGGCTTTCAATTGTTGCAAGGCTTCTTGGATTTTCGCCGTGACATCGTCGTCCAATTCGTTATTTTTGTAAACCTTGTCCAGCAGGCCTTCTTCCACCAATGCGTCCTTGATCCAGCGTTTGGCAAAGGCATAGTTGCCAGGGACTTTTGCAACTTCCCCTGTTTTTGGGTTTTTCAAACTGTCTGCCGGAGTTTGGGGCTCGACCTTTTTGGTCGGCGCTTTTTTCGGTTTGGCCGGACTGGTTTTGGCTGTCTTGGTTTCTACCTTAGTGCTTTCTTTGCTGACAGGCTTGGCAATCTCGGCTACGGTCGATACTTCTTCGGCTGAGGTGGCGGCTGGTGTTGGATTGCTATCCGGTTTGCTGGCTGGAAGTTGTGTCGAGGACGACTCTTTTTTACTGCTACCGACTACTTCGAACAAGACATAAGCAACAAAAACGGTTGTTGCAATAAAAAGCAGCTCTGCCATAACCCTTCCCCTCTATCGTTTTAATTATTTAGTTAATGGAACTATTGGATGCCATTTGCCCGCATCGGGTTTGAATATACCAGAGCCGGCGAAAGCGGTAAACCAATAGCAACACTAAAGGTGCATATTAATGGGTAAAAATCGAAATTATTATGCCGGTTAGTTTGCCTTATTTATTTATACCCTTCATACTGAAGAATCGTTCAATTGAGAAAGGTAGGGGTTGTGCCTGTATAAGCGAAAGTTATCGAATTAGTTGCCAGTTTCGAATCACTACCCAAGCGGTGAGCGGAAAAACGGGGCAATAAGTTGGTTTGTTTAGGGTTTTTATGGGGCTGGCTGGGGTTTCGTAGGTGCATGGGGATTAAAATTGAAAGTGCTGTCACGAGTTGAGCAATATGGCCAGCGGCACTTTGTGATCATCCAGTAGGCTGCGTTCGGGTTTGCCTAGCGCATATCCCTGGCCCAAATTGACACCGATTTCTTTAAGCTTCAATGCAATATTCGGCGTTTCTACAAACTCGGCGATGGTTCTTTTTCCGAGTTTTCCGGCAATTTCGACCATGGATTTAACCAGAATTTGATCTGTTTCGTTATTATCTAAATTTCTGATGAATTGACCGTCTATTTTTACGTAATCGACCGGAAAGGTCTTAAGATAATTGAAAGAACAAAAGCCGGCGCCAAAATCGTCCAACGCAAATTTACAACCCAATTCGCGGATTTGATTGATCATGTCGCGGGTGCGTTCGAAATTATCCACGGCGGCGGTTTCGGTTATTTCGAAGGTCAATCGGCCGGCGTCCACCCAGGTCAACTCCAGTTTTTCCCTGATTACCTGAAGCAGGTCAGGGTATTGAAACGCTGCTCCCGACAGATTGATGGCCAGGGAAATTCGGGATAAATAAGACGGTAATGCCGCCAAAAAGTCGATGGCGCTTTCGACCACCCATAAATCGATGGCATGTATCAGACCCATACGCTCTGCCACCGGAATGAATTTATCCGGCGAGATTTGTTCGCCGTTTTCGCCGCGCATCCTGAGCAATACCTCGTAATGCGAAATTTCGCCGTTACTCAGTTGTACGACAGGCTGAAACACCAGATACAGGTCGTTCTCGCGCAAGGCCTTGCGGATGAGGGGAACCCAATAAATATCGCGGCGACGTTCTTTGACGGTAATGTCCTCGCGGTTATAGACTCTCACTTTATTATGACCGCAAATCTTCGCAAAATTACAGGCCTGGCGGCCATGTAAGATCATTTCACCGGGGTGCTGTATCGGCGATGAATCGTGCATGGTGGTGATGCCGATCGAAACGCTGGCGCTGTAGCAGGTTTCGCCGGTGAAAAATCGGAAATTTTCTATCGTAGTCCTGATGGTTTCGGCAATGATTTGGGCTTGTTTATTGGTTTTGTTTTCCAGAAACAGACAAAATTCATCGGCACCGATACGCGCGAATAAACTGCTGGGCGGCACCAATTTCCTAATCAAAATCGTCAATTCCACCAATAGGCGGTCTCCGACATCGAATCCTTCCAACTCGTTGACCAGACTAAAGCGGTCGATATCGATAAACAACAAGGCGCCTTCCTTGCCCAGTTTGTTGCTGATATTCATGATTATCCGCAATTGGCGTTCGAAGCTGCTGCGGTTGAGCAATCCCGTGAGTTCGTCGTGGGCGACCAAAAATTTCAGTTTGGATTCGAGTACGCTTTTCGATGCCAGCTCGTTGATCAGTTGTTCTTCCTGCTGATGGCGCAGAAATCGCTCTTGTTTCAGCTTCAATAGGAAAGTGATCGATTGAATCAGTATCAGCGGATCGATAGGCGATGTGATCTGATGACTGAGCGCTTCACAGTGCAGGTTTGCGTTATCGCCGGGATCGGCTAGGGTATTTCTGACGATCAGCAAAGGGATCACCGAGCCGTCTGTCGCGCAACAAAGGCTTTGGCTCATTTCCGCCAAATGACATTGAGGTAATTTTTCATTCACCACGATCATTCCGATTTTTTCGGGTTGGTCGTGAAATGACCTCAGGATATCGTAAATGACATCGCCGCTGCCAGCCTGTCGAATGTCCGGAAAACCGTTTTCTTCCAGAGTGGAAACAATGTTTTGCGCCGAAACGCTGTCGTGCTCGGCAACAATGATGATTTTTTCGTTGAGTTGGTTGCAGACGGTCATAGAAGGGGTAAGCTACTAAGGGTTATAGGATGAGCAAAGGAATGTATCCTTGAAAACATGTTTGTAATCAATTTCTTACGCTTGTGTTGTAATTCCGATAAAACTGGTTAGTCTTATGTTGAGCATAACCCCCTGTTTGCCAACAGAAAACAGTATAGGCATAAATTTAAATTTTGTAATTTTCGATGATCATTCCCGCTGCCACCCTGACCGTTAACGATTTGCTGAGAGGCGACATTCAGCTCGCTTCTCCGCCTACCCTCTATATGGCCCTGAACGAGATCATCGACGACCCGACCAAAACCGTTGTCGATGCGGCACGCGTCGTCGAAAGCGATGCTTCGTTAGCACTTCGACTGCTCAAAATTGTCAATAGTGCGTTCTATGGTTTTTCGGCAAGAATCGATTCGGTGAGCAAAGCCATCACGATGATAGGTACCCGAGAGCTGCAAAATTTGGCCTTGGCCACTATCGTCATCGAGCGATTTTCGGATTTGCCCGGACAATTGTTTTCGATACATGATTTTTGGGCGAAAAATCTGCGTTGCGCATTGAACGCCAGAGAGTTGGACGCCCAGCTAGGCAGGAAATTCAAGGACACCGCATTCGTTTGCGGT
>JAQTYP010000266.1 GCA_028688235.1 Methylomonas sp. | reverse complement strand
GGGAAGCAGCGCTACCAGACCGAGGCGACGGCTGAGCAAATGGCTGCTTACGAGGCCAGGCAACAACGAAAAGCAGCGCAATGATGACGGCAGAGGATGTAGATGCGGCGTTTTCCGGCGTCATAGGCCAGGAATACCAGATGCTGAAGTTGATCTGTCCTTTTGCCGCCGAAATGAGTCGAATGGTTGGAGCCGAAGTCGCGCACTACTGCCGTAACAGGCCGGACACTCAGAGCGTGGTCGAACTGGGAGGTGGCACCGGAATCACGACCTTGGCGATATTGTCCGGGGCGGATAATTTGCGTGTGCTCAGCATAGACAGCGAGCCCGTCATGCAGAATCAGGCCAAACAAGCATTACAGGCTTGGGAAAACGGCGGCCGCCTGGCGTTTTTCGCCGACGACGCTTTGAGCGCATTGGGACGATTCGAGGATGCCAGTGTCGATATCGTGGCATCGGCCTATACTTTGCATAATTTCGAAGCGAACTATAGAAAACGGGTCATAGCCGAGAGTTTTCGTGTATTAAAATCCGGAGGTCGTTTTGTCAATGGTGACCGTTATGCGCTGGACGATGTCGACCAGCATACCCGCAATACCCAACAGGAAGTGAAGGGCTATTTTCGGGTATTGAGCGAAATCGATAGACTGGATTTGCTCGAACAATGGATTGTGCATTTATTTAGCGACGAATCGGAAAGCCGCATCATGCGCGAATCGATTTCGCTGCAACAGCTGGGGGAGGCCGGTTTTCAGCAAATCGAGCTCAAGTTTCGACAGGATAGCAACGCGTTGGTGACAGCGCTAAAGCACTGATTTTCGGTTCTAGGCTAAAGTGATGGGATAAATGTTCGGTTAGGGGGCAAGAAATGGCAGAATCTAAAGACAGTAAAAAGCAAAAAAAAACAGATAGTTTTGCCGAAGATTTGGATTCGATGCTGAATCTTGACGATACATTGGATCAGAGCGTGGGCTTGATCGACGATGACGATGCCATCGATAAGCTGTTGATGCATGATGTCTTTGCCAAGCACGACGAGCATAAAGACGATGTCGAATTAAACGACATCGATAAAATCATCGCGGATGAGGTCGAAAAAGACGACGGATTCGCCGCGGATTTCGACGAGTTTGCCGATGGCACCGATGATTTTGTCCCGGATTTTCAAATCAATCCCAAGGCCGAGCAAGCCGTCTCGGACGGTGAACAAGATGCTTTCGAAAAAATTGAAGCCGATGTCGATATGGACTTTGCCGATCTGGATACGGATGTCGCGATCGACGAGTTTGCCGACGATTTGGCGGCCATGCCGGATTTTGCTGCCGAAGCCAGGACTCTTCAGCATGATGAATTCGAAGAGATGGCCGAGATTGACGAGTTTTCCGATGGTCCCGCGTCATCCGGTCGGGATAATGCCGAATTTTTACTTGCGGACTTCGATATCGCTGCCGACGATGAATTCGAGGTCGATACGAAAACCGAGCGCGTGGTCGAAACCAAGGCCGATACCAAAATGCAGTCTCCGTCCGCGCAGGCCGTGCCGGAGGAAGTGTTTTCCGACGATGATTTATTTTCCGATCAGATAGAAACTATCCTGGCGGAGCCTGAGCCCGCTAAGGCGGAAGTCGAAGAAGAGCTAATGCCTTCGGCCGGTCAATCGGTCTCCAGCCAGATCGATTTTACCCCTCGTATCGACGGTTTGACTGCGGAACTTGTTAAATTAACCAAACAGCTCAACGAGTTGAAAAAGCAGCAATCGCATGTGGCGCATGAATTGCAGCTCAAAGGCAGTCAGGAGGCGTTGAATGCTTGCCAGGAAGAAGTCGATACGCTGAAGACCGACCAAAAGAAAACCAGGCGAAATATCGACACGATTGGAAATAGGAAGCCGGTGGCGGCCTACGTGGCCAACGGGATTGCCGTATTTGCATTGATCGTCGGTGGTGGGCTGGGTTTTCAGGGCTATATTGCCAAACGCCAATTGGGCGAAGTAGTGGACTACCTGGGTAAGCTGAAGGAGCAAATCAACGCCGCTCCGGTCGCCAGTGTCGCCGAAAACGAAACGTTGACGAAGCGATTGGATGAATTGACTGTCGCCAGCGATAACAATGCCAAACAAATTGCCCAACTTTCAGGAGCGATGGCGGGCGATGCACCCGCCGGTCTGGGCAAGCAACTCGAAGAGTTGAATAACCAGGACATGCAAATGGGCGAGGCGATAGAAGCCCTGCAGCATAAACTGGCGGCTCTGGAAAAGGGGCGAAGTGCGGCGGTCGAAAAACCGGCGGCAAAGAAACCTCCGGTCGTTCAGGAGAATTGGATGGTGAATTTGGTTGCGTTCAAACAAGACTGGTATGCCAAGCGCAAGGCCGATGAATATTCCGCCAAAGGAATTCCGGCCAAGGTCGAAAGAACGGAATCCAAGGGTGAGGTATGGTATCGCTTGGTGGTGGACGGATTTAAAACCCAATACGAGGCGGCGGGCTATGCGGCTCGCGTCAAGAAGACCCTGAATCTCGATTCGGTCTGGGTCGCCAAAAGCAAAAAATAAGCCTGCCTGGGTGTCGATGAATAATCAAAAACTGGTGGTTGCTATTTCTTCCAGGGCTTTATTTAACCTGGACGATTCGCATGCGATATTCGAACAACAGGGCAAGGAGGCGTTTTGCCGTTATCAAATCCAGCATGAGGACGAAGTGCTGCAACCGGGATTCGGTTTTCAATTGGTCAAAAAATTTCTCGATATCAACAAGGCGTTTCCCGATGCGCCGTTGGTCGAGATCATCTTGTTGTCGCAAAATAGTGCCGATACCGGCTTGAGGATCTTCAACGCCATTCATCACCACGATTTGGCCATCAGTCGTGCGGCGTTTACCAGTGGTGTGTCACCCTATGGCTATATTCCGGCTTTCGGCGCCGATCTGTTTTTGTCCGCCAATGGCGAGGACGTCAAAAAAGCGTTGGCGGCCGGTTACGCCGCGGCGACGATAGTCTCGGGCTATCAGGGCAGTGCGTCCGCGCAATTACGGATCGCCTTCGACGGCGACTCGGTGTTGTTTTCGGACGATTCCGAGCGTATCTACCAACAACAGGGTTTGCAGGCGTTTGCCGCCAATGAACGCGACGAAGCGCGTAAGCCACTGCCCGGCGGCCCATTGAAAGGTTTTTTGAACGCTTTGCACCGAATCCAGAGCCATTTCGATCCGGATGCCTCGCCCATTCGTACCGCGCTGGTAACCGCGCGGGCGGCACCCGCTCACGAACGCGTGGTTAGGACCTTGAGGGCTTGGAATGTGCGTATCGACGAGGCTTTGTTTCTTGGCGGTATGTCCAAAGGGCCGTTCCTGAAGGCCTTCGGCGCGGATATCTTCTTCGACGATCAAAAGGGGCATTGTGAGTCCGCCCAAATGCATCAAGTGACCTCCGCCCACGTGCCGCACGGCGTCACGAATCAAACCGAAAGCTGAAGCGGGCAAAAAAAGGGCTGTTTTCCAGGCAAGCTGTCAGATGCAAGGACTCATTGATGGTCAAGGGAATAGTGGTGTCGACGCCGTATTTGCCGGGAGGCAGGAACACTTGCGGCTGGTCGCCGTCTTCGTCGATCACGATGGCTTGATAAGTGTCCTTACCTGCCTTGAAGGAATAGATACTGTAAAAACCGATGATCTTTTCCATCAGGATATGCGTGACATTGGAAATACTCAACGCGCTTTGATGGCGTATGATGGCCAAGGTCGCAGGCTCATCCTCGCGATAAAATATCGCCAGATCGCCGCTGTTGCAGTCAAAGGCAAGCCCTTCCGTGACTAAATAATTGCCAAGGGCAATTTTTAATACATTGCCTTGTTTGCTTTTGGTGTTGTGTTGCGCAAGTTTTTGGCCCATGGTTTCGAATGCATTTTTTTCGCGCTCCAAGGGTACTAAGGCCAAATTGCGCTTAGGGCTTACGTTTTTACCATGGCCACTGTGTTGTCTGATTTTTTCCAGCTTGTTCAGTTCGGCAAGCAGGGTGGATACGTCATTGAAACCGAAAAGAAATTCAGTGCGTTTTGATAGGCCGGGTACGATAGAATCGAAAATGGCCTGGTAGTTCGTTAAGTGTAATGCCAGTTTGGCCTGTAAATTACGGTCGAGTTGAGTGATGCAAGTTTCTTGCTGTAAGCTTAAACCAATTGCATGGCTGTCTATCGCCAGGAAACCATGAGGCAAGGCTCTTCGAGGTTTTCGGGTTGGGCAAGGCGGCTGTTCGTCGTTCAAATCCCAATAAAAGCCGAAATCGTAATTGCTGGGAGTCGTCGAGACGATCAGTTGGTCGGCGTATTGATTGGCCAGTCGAAAAAGCTGACCGATGACATTCGGCGTATTCAGGGTGGGCATGGAAATAGCGAATAGCAAATTCCGTTTGATAACGCTTTCTATGCTTGCTTGCTGATTAAAGTCGGCCGGCTCGGCAGTTTGAATGATGTTTAAATACTGATGTCTGGCCGCCATACTATAAAGTTGGGCCGATTTTTTCCATAGCGTGGCTGACGGCGTCTCGTAAAACTGGCAATAGTCGCGCATGCAATAACCGATGCATTGCAAAGCATAATAAATCGCCGCTTGTTGTTCTTCAACGGTCAGGACGTTTTGCTCGGCCAATTGGCAGAAAATCAGGCCGCTTTGCCGTAGCAACTGCATGCTCAATTTGGCCGCCTTGCGGGATTTGTCGGATAATTTAATCTCGGCTTGGGCGGCAGAGGCTATGCCTGCCGATAAATGCAAGACTTGCGGCGTCAAGCTGATCAGTAACGGTAACACGGCGTCCGGCGGATAATCGTCGCTTTTGAGCTGTTTCAGTACTTGATTCAGTTGATGGGCTGCCTGTATTTGCGGCAGCGCATTCAACGTATGCGTCCAGGCGTTTAAGGCGTCGGATGTCAATTCAAAAGGTAAGCAGCTGTTCTCGGCCATGACGTTTAAAGTTTTATCGAGTATCCGATGCAAGTCTAGCCGAATTTATGGGGATTTTTAAAACGCGTGATCCTATCCAATGTCGACAGGGTAAATATTGCTGGTTTTCTCACATCTATTGCTGAAGATGACTCGATTGTTTAACTGGAAATGGGAAATTATGGCCCCGCTGTTCGGCGCGCTATTGACGTTTGCGTTCGCCCCTTATGATCATGCTTATCTGGCATTGGTGGCGCCGGCACTTATTTATGCTTCTTCTACGATGCTGTCGACGCGCAGGGCGGTTGGGGTCGGTTATTTATTCGGCTTGGGTTTGTTCGGTTCCGGTATCTGGTGGGTTTATATCAGTATTCACGATTTCGGCGGCGCCGATCCATTGAGTGCCGGCTTGCTGGTCATGTTGCTGGTAGGTCT
>JAQTYP010000265.1 GCA_028688235.1 Methylomonas sp. | reverse complement strand
ACGATCGCGTCGTTGGGCAAGCCCATGTCGCCGGGCTCGCGCAAGCGCTCGCCGATGACACCGTCGAACGGCGCATACAATACGTTTTCGCCCAACATCACCTTGGCCTGTTGCGCGGCACCGGCGGCTTGGCCGACCATGGCCCGCGCCGCCTTGGCCTGGGCAACCACCGCATCGTAATTTTGCCGGGTGGCGGCTTGTTTGTCGTAGAGATCGATGATACGTTTTTCGTCGGCGCCGGCTTGCGACGCTTGGGCCTGGGCGGCGGCCAATGCGGCGTTGGCAGAGTTATAAGCGGCCTGCAAATCGCGATCGTCGAGGCGGGCAATCACGTCGCCTTTTTTGACTTTATCGCCGGGGTTGACCTTGATTTCGACGATACGGGTATTCAGCTTGGGCGCCAGACGCGCGACAATGCGGGACCGGATCGTGCCTTGCCAAGACAGGGCATTCGCCGTCGCTTGCCGGCTAACCTTGAAGGTTTTGGCGCCGGCCGGAACGGCCTGACCAGCGGCCTCGGTGGAACCCGGCTCGGCCTTGTCCGGCCCGCCGATGATGCCCAAGGCGAAAAAGATAACCAACAGCAAGGCCGAAATTGCCGAGGCCGGTACCAGCCATTGAGGTTTGGATGAGAGCTGTGTCGACATGGTGTTTACCCTAGACGATTAATTCCAGAAGCCGGTGGCTTGTTTCAAGTCCGCTTCGGCGCGCAAGGCATCGTAGCGGGCGGCGATTTCACGCGTTTTGGCCTTGTCGCGCGCGACTTCGGCTTCGATGTAACGTGTCACGGTGACGACTCCGGCATTGCGCTGCTCATTGACCAGCCGCAAGGCCTCTTCCGCGGCTCGCACTGCCGCCGCCGAGACTTGCTGGCGATTCAAGGCATCGATCAATTTGAGATGAGCGGTTTTGACCTGTTGCTCGACCTGCAAGCGGGTTTGCCGGGCGGTCTCGCGGGCGGCGGTGAGTTCGTGTTCGGCTTTTTTGATGCGCTCCTGGGTGGCAAATCCGGAAAATACGTCGACCTCGACCATCACTCCGGCGCTGACATTGTCGCGGTTGCTGCTGAACGCCAGATCCTTGCTATCCGAACCGTAACTGATGAAGGCGTCGGCCCTCGGCAGGTGCCCGGCTTCGGCTATATTGAGTTGCTGCTCGGCGATTGCGACGCGTTTTTCGGCGGCTTGCAGTTCGGGTTGCCGGCTCAAGGCTTGAGTCAATAAAGCATCGAAATCTTCCGGCGTCATCGGCGTGCTGTCGGCGGATTCGCTGAGCTCCAATGCTTGGCCGACCGGCAAACCCAATAGCGTTTTGAGCATGGCCTTGACAATTTCTATCGCGTTACCGGCCTGGATTTCCGCGTCCTTGGCTTCGGCGAGCTGCACTTCCAAAGACAACACATCCGATTTCAATACCGTTCCGGCTTCGAAACGTATCCGGCTTTGCGACAATTCGCTATCGACGGCCTCGATCGAGCGTTGGCTGAGTTTATGCTCGTCCCGCGCCGCCAAGTATCCGTAGTACGCGGCGGTGACGTTGTTGATCAGGTGGTTACGGGTCGCCGCTTTTTCCAATTCCGAAGTCTCGATACCCAATTCCGCCGCCTGCTTGCGGTAATAGTCCTGGCCGCCGCGAAACAGTGAATAGCTGGCGGTGACTTGCGGACGGTAATTATCGACGCCGCCGGGATGATTGAAATCGCCGCCGTTGAAATCCAAACGCCGCTGGGCAATGATCATCGCAAAAGCTTGCGCCGGATTGTCGCTATGCTGATAGGACAGGCTGGCCTTGATTTGCGGATAGAAGGCCGCCAACGCCTCGCCAAGCTGGGCATCGGCCTGATCTATCCTGGCCTGCATCACGGCAATCTCGGGATTGTTGTCCAATGCAAAATCGATGGCCTGCTGCAGCGAATATGGCCTTAGCTCATTATCGGCGTAAGTTTTCGCGACGAGGCCTAGGCATAACACCGAGACGGTCGCCAAACGTTTTATTTTAGTTCGCATACGCACACCCAAGACATGAATTTAAGAGTTCTCTAATATTCTACTAACAGACGCCTTCCTCGGCAAATTTCTTATGCAAAGAATAGATAACTCGGGAAAAAGCCAGCAATTTTCTTTATTCAGCCGAAATGAAAGCTTGAAATGTTCGACCAGCATGGTAACTTTACCGCTCTTGCCATAATAATAATTACTTTATTGAGAGGACAACTCGCATGAGCATCGACGAAAACAGCAACGAAACAGAAAACCAAGCAGTTCCCGAATCAAGCAATGAAGCAATCAACCAAGCTCCAGCCAGCCAAAGCGCGGAGCCCGCATCCAACCCGGCCGCCGGCATTGTTGCAACCCTGCTGGACTTGAAGGAATCCAATCCGAAAGTCTTTTTCGGCGGAATCGGCGCGGTGGTATTGGTTTTGCTGGTGCTGGTGATGTCCGGTGGCGACGATCCGCGGTTACCCGCTCACCAAGCCAAAGCCATGGTGCCCGGTCAAAACTATGTATTGAAAAGCCCCAATACTTACGATCCGAATGCAACCGTCCGCTTGGTATCCGTACCCGGCTCGATGGCGGCTTATGACGATACCGAGGAAAACGACCGCGAAGGCGCATGCAAGCACATGCCTATGAACACCTCGGTCAAATTGTTGCAATCTCAAAACGACAGCACCGATAAAAATCTGGTCTGGGCGGAAGTCGAAATCACTGCCGATGGCGAATGCTTGGGTAAAAGAGCCTGGACTTCATCAGTCAATCTTCAATAAATTTTAAAAAATTGTTGACGACCGGCATTTTTTGATTATAATGCACGAATCGAAAGCAAAGCGGGAATAGCTCAGTTGGTAGAGCACAACCTTGCCAAGGTTGGGGTCGCGAGTTCGAGTCTCGTTTCCCGCTCCAAATTCAGAAAAGCCGCGTAGTTCGCGGCTTTTTTATTTCAGTGTTTGGCTGCGTAGCAAAGTGGTTATGCAGCGGCCTGCAAAGCCGTATACACCGGTTCGATTCCGGTCGCAGCCTCCATCAGTCGATTCAACAAAGCTCAACAGAATTCATAAACCCGCAAGCCGCAAGGCTTAGCGGGTTTTTTATTGTTCAATAGCGTTCAACGGGATTCATTGAAATCCGGGGGCAACTGGGGGTAACATTCTGGGGTAACCGAGTTACCCCAATTGGAGTTACCCCCATGGCACTATCAGACATCGCATGCAGGAACGCCCACAAAAGCGACAAAGCCAAAGGCGGCAAGGCTTTCAAGCTGTTCGACGACAAAGGCTTATTCCTGCTGGTCAAACCGACCGAAAGTGGATGGGGAAAGTGGTGGCGGTTTAAATACCGCTTCGACGGGAAAGAAAAACAACTCTCGCTCGGCACCTATCCGGAAGTCAGCCTAGGCCAAGCCCGAGAAAAACGCGACGAAGCCAGAAAACTGGTTGCCGCCATGATCGACCCTGGCGAAAACCGCAAAGCGATCAAGGAAGCCCGCGCCGACAGCGTGGCCAACAGCTTCGAAATCATCGCCCGCGAATGGGGCGCCAAAAAAGTCGAAACCTGGCCTGACAAAAACAACCGCTCCAAGCGCATGCTCGAGCGAAACATATTCCCTTGGCTCGGCGGCCGACCAATTTCAGAAATCCTGCCAAAAGACATCCTGACCTGCCTTCGCCGAGTTGAAGAACGCGGCACAATAGAAACCGCCCACCGAACATTACAAATCTGCAGCCAAGTTTTCCGTTACGCCGTCGCCACCGGCCGCATCGACCGCGACATCACCCAAGACCTGAAAGGCGCCCTACCCCCGGCCAAAGGCGAACACTTTGCCGCCATTACCGAACCAAAAGAAGCGGCCGAACTATTGCGCGCGATCGACGGCTACCAAGGCTCACTGCCAGCGGTTTGTGCATTGAAACTGGCGCCACTGGTTTTCGTCAGGCCGGGCGAATTACGCGCCATGAAATGGCAAGACGTCGATCTAGTAACCGCCGAATGGCGATACTTGGTGACCAAAACCAACGTGCAGCACATTGTGCCGCTGTCACGCCAGGCGATAGTCATCCTGCAAGAACTTGAACCGCTGACCGGTCACGGCATCTACGCCTTTCCGTCGGAGCGCACACCGTCCGGAATTCGCTGCATGAGTGAAAACACACTGAACGCCGCGTTAAAGCGCCTGGGATATGGCAAGGACAAAATGACGGTGCACGGCTTCCGGGCAATGGCTAGAACCATCCTCGACGAAGTGCTGGGTGTGCGGCCGGATTTCATCGAACACCAACTCGCCCACGCGGTCCGTGACCCCAATGGCCGAGCCTACAATAGAACCGCCCACTTGCCGGAACGGCACAAGATGATGCAGCAATGGGCGGATTACTTGGACGCTTTGAGAACTGGCTCAGCGGTGATCGTCAAGGGGTAAAACGGCTAATGCAATTTGCTTGAGGTCGAAATACATCAAGCGAGTGTGCTCTGATTTGTCATTTTCGGTGAGATAAGAAAAACCATTTCGTTCATAGAATGGCAAAACATCAGATTTGTTTAATGCGTCGACGATGACAAATCTACAGCCTGTTTTATTGCCCGTGATAAACCAAATCTTAATGAAATCCATGATTTTGGAACCGTAACCCTGTTGCTTGTATTCTTTATGAACGGCGAAACGGCCGATCTTCACAGCCGGCATGGTTTTGTAGCGTTTTCTATTTGGCAGCATACGCCTAAATCGATTGAAGTTATCAACGTCTTGGCTGGTAATAGCGTCATTGGAAACGCTGAAAAATGCGATGATTTTGCCTTCTAGTCGCCAAGCGTAGGTGACGGCAAGCAATTCTAGGCAATTGGCTTTTGAATCGATAAGGAAAAATTCGTTTAAATCATTATCCCCGCAGTCAAAGTCAGGATCTCGCTCGTCGTCGATACCGAGCCGGACAAACTCCAACTCATCCATGGATTAATGTTCAACGATACGAACGCTTTTGAAGACCGCCATCATGCGGTCGTATTCTTGTTTTGAAACGATTTTTTTATCTGTTTCCAGCATTTGCTTGTTGAAACGCTCCGCGTCTTTGCCTCGCAAAACTGGCGTATCTTTTACTTTGCTCGCCATGTGATGTGCTCCTAAAATTCCGGCCGTTGTTGGCTCTTATTGTATTTCTTTGAATAAAACCTAACCATGATATAAC
Source organism: Methylomonas sp. (assembly GCA_028688235.1). Lineage (GTDB taxonomy): Bacteria > Pseudomonadota > Gammaproteobacteria > Methylococcales > Methylomonadaceae > Methylomonas. The sequence goes on along the minus strand of JAQTYP010000265.1, from coordinate 218 downwards.
GATAAAACCGATACGCAAAATTCAGATGTAAGCTAGATCACCATAGACCTTTTCAGTCGCTCGTGAACGCTTGCGATCACTATTTTTTGATTCGATCCAATCGCTGGACTCATACGATTAGGCGAAACGCGAACCATGAAATGGCCAGAACTATACTCGACAAAGTGCAGGCCGTAAGGCCGAACTTTATCGAACACCATTTCGCCCGCTCACTCGAC
>JAQTYP010000264.1 GCA_028688235.1 Methylomonas sp. | reverse complement strand
AAGGTGTTGAAGGTATGGATGCCTTCCTTGAAAATCCAGCACAACCTATACCCAAAGCCATTGTGGAAGACTTAAACTGGGAGCCGGATGGTGTAACGCTCCAAGTCCGGTTCTGCGAGGGCTGCGGAGCGTAAGCGCCGCGGCTACTCTCCCGAGAGCCAAGGCTTTGATCCCCTTGTTGGGTCAAAGCCGAGGTGACGCGGACGGCCAGGCTTAAGTCGGTAGCCGCCTATGTGATGTCTTTTTGTCGAAAGGAACCGGTCTACTCGACCCTCAGGGGGTGTGGTGCCAATCTCGGCGTAGGGTACGCAATGCGTTCCCTATGAGCTCATTCCCCATCCAGCGCACTAATAACCGTTACCCGATACCGATACGACATTTCGCCGTCCGGCCACGGCTTTTCCGGCGTGCCGCGCGGCAACCAGGCGCTCCAGGCCAAGGATTCGTCGCCGGGATGGGCCGGCATGGGCAGCAGGAAGCTTTGCTTATAGACGCCGCCGACGTTCACTTCCAGTACCCGTTTGCCGCGGTCGCCGCTCAGCGGCGCTTCGCCGGGCACGATCCAGCGGCCGTCGGTTTGCTCGGCTTGGCCGATATGCAGCGCGCCGTCTTCGCTACGGTAGCTGGATTGGCCTTCGAAGCGCCGCAAGGTCAACGACGAGGCGGCGCCTTGAAACTGTTCCGAGGTCGCATCGGCTGGCAGGCGCACTTGCACTTCCAGGCGCAGACCGCGGCCGGCGATGGTCGGCGGCAGGTCTGCCCGCCACCGGCACAGTCCGGCAATCGCGCCGGCCAGCGCCAGCACGATGGCGATGGCAATCCCCAAACCTTTCAGCAGATTGACGGCGGTTCCACTCCATTTCCAGCCACACACCGCGCCTACCACCAACCCAGCCGCACCGCCGGCCAGCGCCACGCCGGCGATGAAATAGCCGGATTCGCCTTCGCGGCTGGAAATCTGGTACCAATCGACGCAGGCTTCGGCCAATTTGGCGAAGGCCAGCACGCCGACGACGGCGCTGGGCAAGGCCGCCAGCACGGCTTGCAATACGCTCATCAGGCCGCCGGCGGTGCCGGCGCCCAGGTCTGTCATCAAGGCGTTTTTTTCGGGTGTCATGGCTGTATTCTCATGGATGGGTTGCGGTTTGGGGCTGGAACATGGCGTCGTGCATGCCCTTAGCCACTTCGTGCTCGAAGGCCTCACCCAGGCGATGGACCAGCGCGTCCTGCAACTTCGGGTCGCCGGGTTGACCATGCCAGTATTCACGTGCGCGCGACACATAGAAGCCGTCGGCCAAGACCACGACATCCTCGCCTTCGATCTCGAAGCTCCGCGTCACTTGCTGGGAATATTCGAAGCGAAAATCCGGCTTGCGTTTGGCGCCGGGGAAGCGCGCCAGGAAGGCCGTAAAGGCTTCGGTCTGGTCGCTTGTTACGTTGCCCATCCTGAATTGGGCTGTGTTGAGCAGATACCGCCCCCGCCTGGGCATAGGCTCGAATCCAGAGCGTTCGACCAAACGGTCGCGACCGTCTTTTCCGCGCCGCCATTCGAAATGGTGCAGGATCCAGTCCGCGTCGATGTCGGCAAACTCGGCAAAGCGCATGCGCGCCGGATCGATAGGTAGCCGGGACCAGTCTTGGCCGCCCAGTTCAGCTTCCGCCAACAAGGGTTGTTGATCGTGGTCGGTGGCCGCCAACCTAGCCACAGAACGCCCATCCGGCGAGAATACGATCGCCCGTGGCGCGTGAGGCGCGAAAAGATCGAAGGGCAAACGAGGAATCGCGCTGGCTCGGCGGGTCGCGGTGTCGTAGACACAGGTATTGCCCAACAGCAGTTGGCGCGCACCGGTCAGGCTGCGGTAATTCGGCCCGTGGTACGCCGTGCCGGCACCCAGGCCGGTCAGCACCCTCACCACGTTTTCGCCGCCGAAGTTCTTGCATAACACCGGCGCCTGCACATTACCGGCTTCCTGATGCAAGACATGGAAAACGCTGGCGTTGTTCGGGTCGCCTACCAGCACCAGCAGATCGGGTACCGCACCCTCGCCGACCACAAAAATTGCATGGACCGCCTCGGTGCGCATCGGCTGGTCCAGCCACATGCCGCCGACGCTGTCGATGGCCAGCGGCTGGCCGTGGCGGCGCAACGACCAGTCGCCGTCAGCGGTTTCGGCGTCGGAATGGCTCACGACTTCGATATCGCCGTAGCGTTCGATTTTTTCGATCGCCGGCTGGCTAGTGGCGATTCGACCGCCGCAGCCTGCCAGCAAAGCCCCAAACAGATAGCCGGCCCGGCGAAGCCAGGCGGTTTTTTGCATGAATTTCATGGTTGCTCCCAATCCAAAATAAAGAGGGCTGGCATCAGCAGGCGCCGTCGGGCACTAAGGTCTGCGTGTCCGGAGGAATCGCAAACTCGTAGCGCCAGCAGCAGGCCGGCGGCCGGACGCTTAAAGTTTCGCCAACAACGCATCGCGGATTTCGCCGTCGGCTATCATACCCTGGGTGCCCAGCGCGTAGGGGCAGTGCATTTCCAGCACGCCGCCGTCGAAGCTCAAATGCCTTGCCGCAACATCGGCGACGTTTTTAAGCTTGATAGTCTTCAGGCCGTCGTGCACCGCTTCCTTGCCCATGTCGTCGATGGCGATCATGCGCAGGGCCATGTTCAGGCGGTGACAAGCGATGTTGTCCATAAAATTCAAAGCCTGGCCATCTTCCGCAAAGCTCTCCCAATCCACATCATAGGGAATGGCCTTGCCGCAGATTTCCTCGATTTCCCGCTCGCGTTCCGGCAGCGTGATGTCCTGCAGTTCCTTGATTTTGCGTCTTTCGGCTAGCGCCATGATGTACTCCTGAGTTTGGTTTTTATGAGATTGAATGGGTTGGGTTAAGGTTTGATGCGCCGGTAACGCGCAGGCTCGGTTTCGCCCTCTTCCAATATTTCCAAGGCATCGGCGTTCAGGGATTTGACGGTCAGACGCGCCGCGCTGGCGTCGGGTTCGCCGGGTGTAACCAGCCGCAGCTCGCAGGCCTGCAATCGCCAACGGCCGTCGATGAATTCCGGGCGGCTGTGCAGCCAAGTATCGAAACGGCCCTGGTTTGGCGTTTGGCCCGCCGAGAAAGCGATTTCCTCGAAGGAGCCGGTGCCGGACGCCAGCCGCCATGCCCCGATCAAACCTTGCCCGAAACCGGCGCAGACATCGGCACCGCATCGCCGGGCTTGCAACTCGGCCAGGCGCTGTTGGTAGGCAATGGCCAGACATTCAGCGTCGCTGCAGGCGTTGCGCACGTCTTTCAGCCAACGCTGTTGTTCGGTTTTAAGTTCGACGGCGGAGCAACGCCGGCCGGCTTCGCGGTAGGCCGCCGCCAGTTGTTCGTCCCATGCGCTTAATGCCGGGTCTTGGCAGATAGTTTTTTCCAGCGCAGTCGTGGTCTTGCCGCAGTCGAAGCCGGCGGCGCGTGGCGCCGTCGCCTGCACGGTCAAGGTCAGAACCAGCAGTAACGTCGGGAAGCTGAGGGCCGAGTTCATGGCTGAACCTGTGCGATGCGTGCGCGCAATTCGGCTATCGCCGCCCGCCGCTCCAGTGGATCGTCGGTATTGAAGGTCAGGAAAAACGGCCGTTGCTCGATATCGAACGGCTCGCTCGCCAGCCGGTGCAGATAGGCCAGCAATGCGGCGAAGTGCACGGCGACGTCGCCGCCGCGCGTTTCCAAGCCACGCCAGAGTGCCTCGACCACCGCCGGGGCTGGATTTTCAGCCGCCAAATCCAGTGCTGGGCCCAAGCCTTCGAACCATTGGGCGGTTTCCAACTCCGCCGCGATGGCGGCGGTTCGGCCGTGTTCGGCCAGTTCGGCCGCGTTCAGCGCCAATGTCGCCGGTAAGGCGTCGGACTTTAAGGCTTGGCGCAACGCGGCCAATGACCGCTCGGTATTCAGTGAAGCCAGCGCCTGAATGTCGCGCCAATCGTTGACGCCGCGGCTCAGCAGCAAAATTTCCAACTGTTCGCGTTCCTCGGCGCTCATCTCCGTCAGAGCGGCCATGTCGTAGCCGATACCGTCGTGCCAATGCTCGTAGTCAATTACCATGCTGTCCAAAAACCGTTGCAACGCGGTCGGCTTCGGACTAGCCGCCGGAGCGAAAGGCTCGGCAGTGCCGTTTACGAATCGGCCCTCGGCGTCGTAGTGCATCACCGGGTAGCTGGGGTCATGTATGGCTTGTTGATTCATTGCAGAAGTCCTCTGAAACTGTTGCCCGCAGGGTAATCGATGTCGTCCAGCCGCCAAGCACCGGCTTCGCGAATCAGTCGGTAAATCAGAAAACGACGGCGGCCGGCATCGGAGAACACCACTTCGGTCTGGGCGGCGTCATTGGCGATACGCGCCTGTTGCACGGCAAAACGGGTCGGGTATTCCTGGCTATCGGTGAAAGGATCGCCGTCGATTGCCGGTACCTCATCGAGTGGCTGAGGCTTGGCGAAATAACGCTCGATAGCCTGCCGCAAACCGGCCGACAAGAACACCAGCTTGTCGGCGATGACTGGTTGGCTAAAGCCCATATCGCCGCCGAAATGCGCTTCCAGCAAGCGCTCGACCACGCCTTCCGGCGCGTCGGCCGCCGCCATTGCACCCGGCGCCCGCGATAAGCTCCACACCCGGTTATCCAGGCCGATCAGTACGGTATCGCCGTCGGCGTGGTGAAAATCGAACAAACCGCTGTCGCAACTCAGCGAACTGCTGGCGACCGGAAAACGATCCAATCCCAAACTTTGCGCCGCGGTTGCCGCCGGAGCCGGCAAGCCGCCTTGAAACAAACCCTCTGGCGGCAGTTGCACGGCTTGGCCATGCAGGCCGCCGCAGGCGAACGGCTTGGGGCCTTGCATGGCTTTCGCGGAAATGGTCAGGATTTGGCCAGTCAAATCGGCCGAAGCGGGCAAGGCCGGCCCCCACGGTGCCGGCAAGGCGTGGGTAAAACGCCAACGGCCTTCAATGCCGGGCTCGGCGCTGTTCGCCGCGAGCGGGTCGCAACAACAAGCCGCCAGCAGCATCGCGCGAAGTGCGCGGCTTGGCCGCGATGGGGTTTGCCGATCGATTGCAATCATCCTGCCTCCTAAGGATTTGGCCCTAAATAACTTCCCGAAATAACCGTCGCTCGCCAAGCCGTTCGTGCTGAGCTTGTCGAAGCATGAACGGCTTGGCGCGGGTGAGGCCCGGATTTTCCCGTCCATCCTTCGACAAGCTCTCAAGAAACAGCTTAGTTAAGTATTTACAATCAATGGCTTACAAATCCGCAACGAGGGTGTTGATTTTCAATAATGTCATAAATTAGGGTAACCTTTAGGATTTGATAAGGAAAAAACAATGGCCGAAATCATCTCGCGTAGCGCAAACGAAGTAACGATCCAAATCACCGTAAAACTGAGC